>NZ_JAYWVC010000480.1:0-2267 GCF_036281785.1 Streptomyces chiangmaiensis
TGGGTGCGGCTCTTCCGGAGTGAAGGTCGTGGATCAGGCGGTCAGTCTGTATTCGGCCTGGTCGGGGTTGGGGTAGAGCCGTTCGTGTTCGCGGGTGGTGTGGAAGGTCCAGTAGGCGTCGAGGTGTCCGTTGCTGGTGACGGCGCGGAGTTTGAGGACGGCTTCGGCGCTGTTGAGGCCCCAGCGGGCGCCGGTGATGTCGAGGCGGTCGGCGATCAGGTGCCGGCAGGCGCCTTCGATCGCGCCGGTGGCGATGGGCCAGCCCTTGTCCAGGGCGGTGTCGTAGTGGAGTTGGTCGAGGTGGCCGGTGAGGTAGCGGTGGCAGGCGACGACTGCGTCGCGTCGTGAGGTCGGGAGGTGGGCCCGGTCGGCCTGAGTGAGAAGTTCGTCGGCGACGCGGGCGGCGTGACCGGCGAGGATCGCGGTGAGCCGGTCGGCGGTGAAGGCTTCGGCCTCGGTGCTGCCGGCCTTGTGAAAGACATGGGCGGCATCCCAGACGTACTCCGACACATGGACGAAGTCGATGAGGAGGTGGATCTTTGCGTGGCGACGGGCGGCTTCGGTCTGGATGACGTCGAGCTGGTGGCGGGCGCCGTCGAGCAGGACGATCCAGTCACGCAGGTGGTGGGGGTCGCGGGCCTGGGCCTGGTCGAAGGCTTCGGCGATAACCTGCTCGGGAGTTTTGACCAGGGACGCGGTCAGCCACTTGTTCTCCGCTTTGGGGCGGGGGCGGCGGGTGCGGTTGTTGCTGCGGCCCTCGATGGGGCCGATCACGTCGTGGGGGCGGCGTGGGGCGGGGCGGGTGTCGAAGACGCAGGCGACGGTGGCCATCCGTTTCCGGTTGGGTTTCTCGCCCGGGGCGAGCCGGCCCCGCCGGCCCTGGGCCACTGCGGCGGCGGCTTTGCGGCGGGTGGCTTCGCGCAGGGCCTCGGGCCGCATGACCACGCCCTTGCCGTCGGCCTGGATGACCAGGGGCATGTCCCGGCTGCAGGGCAGCGGGACCTTCGCGCGGTAGAAGGCGTCGATGTCGGTGGAGGCCTGGGTGACGAGTTCTTCCAGGCGCCGTTTGCCCACCACTGGACCGCATTGGCGCCGAACGGCGGCCAGGGCCTGGTCGAAGGAGCCGCGGACAGCTTCGGTCACGGCCAGACGGCGCAGGCCCGTCGAGTGTCGGCCGGCTGGTAGGGACAGCAGCACGTCCGCGGGATGCACGTTGCCCACCTGGGGGCCGCGATGCGCAACGCGCCGCACCCGGACATGACCGAAGAGGGTGGACAGCCACCGCTCATGGCCCGGCTCCCGCCACGGACGCGGCCGGCCGTCGGGTCCCGTCACCCGCAGATCCGGACGGGTGCGCAGGTGTTCCTCCTCGCGGATTGCGCGCAGGTCGAGGTGGTCCTGCAGCAGCTGGCGCATCAGCGCGCGTCCCGCTGCCTGGAGGTGTTCCTCCAGCTCGGCATGGGTCCATGCCCCGGCCGGTTCTCCTGACAAAGTGGCCGTCAGCGTCTCGAAGGCACTGACCGAGCGCGCGAACGCCTCAGGCGTGCCCTGGTTGTCGTAGTGTTCCATCCGGGCTCTTCTCTCAAGGTTCGTTTTTGGTTCGCACCTTCGAATCTAGAAGGAAGAGCCCCCTTTTCAGGGCGAGTTGGACGAATGAGTCTTTCTGATGCCGGACGGGGTGAACAGACCAGGAGAGTCCTCGTCCAGCCAGCCCCGCACCACCAGACGCTTCAGCTTCGACCGCGTCACCTCGATCTTCCCCGTCTGAGCGGGCAGACCGATCCTGGGCACCACCTGCTTGGCCCGCACCGGCCCCGGAGCGTCATCGACGACCTCGAGAATGTCCTGGTAGACCCGCGGCAGCACATCCGGCTCCATGCCCGGCTGCCACTTCGGCACCGACAACACCCCCACCACCCGACGCTCGGCCCCCTCGAACGGCGACCCGTCCCCGGCCGACGGCACCTCCCGCACCGACTCGCCCACCGGGCTGTCGTCCGTCATCCTCGCCAGGAGCTCACCGGCCGTCTCACGGGTGATCACCAGCCGCGAGAGCCTCTCCTGCTCACCCTCCAGAAGCCTGGTCAACTCGGCTACCTGGGACTCGAGTTGTTCCACCCGTTCGCGGACCTCGGCCTCCTCGGCCTCGATCGCCTCGAACAACGACCCCACCGACACCGCCTCCTCCCCTCAGGAGAAGACCTGCCCATCCAGACGCCAATCAACGTCTCCCCAGGTCAGCCCATCCCTCGAAACGAACCGCACCC
>NZ_JAYWVC010000481.1:0-2260 GCF_036281785.1 Streptomyces chiangmaiensis
CACGATCTGAACGATCACACACAGGCATGATCGCTTACCGGGAAAGGCTCACTGCGTCACGGCGAAGCAGGCCCCTGATGAGCGAGTACGACGGGCACCAGTACGTCGGTGTCGACCTGCACCGCAGGCGATCCGTGTACGCGGACCGCGCGCCGTTCTATGCGGAGGTCTGAGCAGCCCCAGTTCGCCGCAAGGCATCGCAGCTCTCTACTCGAACATCCCCAGAAGTTTCCGCTCCACCGGGACGCCCTTGACCTCGGATTAGGTTCGCCGGGCCCTTCAAGCTGCGGTTTTGAGGAGGCCGGCCCTATCGGATGCTTCTCTCGCTGTGGATGCGGGCGCGTTCCTTGCGTCCCGCGACCAGGACGTCGCGATGGCGGGCGTTGGTGTTGCACCAGCGCAGGTAGGCGTGCAGGTCCCGGGCCTGCACAGCATGGTCGGGATAGGTGGAGTTGGCGATGACGACCTGACGCAGTGCGCCAAAGCGGGCTTCGGTTCGCCCACGGGACGTGGGTCGGAGTGAAGCAGAGTTCGACCTTGTGCTTCTTTGCCCAACCTCGGATGTCGGTGCCCTAGAGGGCAGACAGGTTGTCCAGGATCACGTAGATCGGGGAGCGGTCGGGCTGGGCGGCGCGGATCGACTTCAGCGCAGCGAGCGTGCAGACAGTCGGCCGGGGCGTTTGCGTTCAACCCAGCCTGAGCGCACAGTAGGCCGAATCCCGAGCGTCCCGAACTCGTCGACGGCGAAAACCCGGTCCGGGAAGCGGTTGAAGACCTCATGGTCCGGTCCAGATTCGTCTCGCGGTCCAAGTCAGGGGACTCCTTGACTATCTAGTTGGGCACCCCGGCCTCACGACACCGGTCGCGGTCGTCCGTCCATTCCTCGGGCAGATACAGACGACGGTCGATGAAGGCGTGCCCAGCGGCGGTGGAGTAGGTGAGCATTGCCATGGTCTGGCAGTTGCGGACATCACCGGTCAGCACCCATTGCCGGAAGGCCACCCCGACCGACTTGGTGCCCTTCTTCTGTGCCTGGGTGTCTTCGATGACGACCGATCAGCGTGGTAAGACGCCGAGGTCTGGCGCCGCTATTACTGGTAAACCGAGAGTGCCGTGCAGGCATGGACTGGATATAGTGAGGTGCAGGATGAAAGCGATTGTGGTGACGGATCAGGCCGCGGGTACGGCCGGGATGACGCTGGTGGAGCGGCCCGAACCGGAGGCGGCGGGAAACGATGCCCTCGTTCAGGTTCACGCATCGGGATTCACCCCAGGCGAGCTGTCATGGCCCTCGAACTGGACCGATCGCCTCGGCCGTGACCGGACGCCTTCGATTCCCGGGCACGAGCTGGCCGGAGTGGTCACCGCCCTCGGCTACGGCACGACGGGGGTGTCGGTGGGACAACGGGTATTCGGCCTCACAGACTGGACCCGCGACGGCACCCTCGCGGAGTACGTGGCCGTCGAGGCACGCAACCTCGCGCCGCTGCCGGGCGATGTCGACTTCACGGTAGGCGCATCCCTACCGATCTCCGGCCTGACCGCGTGGCAAGGTCTGTTCGACCACGGCCGACTGCAAGCAGGGCAGAGCATCCTGGTGCACGGTGCGGCCGGCGGAGTCGGATCGATGGTGACTCAGCTCGCACGAGAGGCGGGTGCCTATGTCATCGGCACCGGACGCACAGCTGACCGTCAGACGGCGCTCGACTTCGGCGCGAAGGAGTTCGTCGACCTCGATAACGACGCCCTGGAAAATGTCGGCAGGGTCGATCTGGTATTCGACGTCGTCGGCGGAGACATCGGCAAGCGGTCTGCGGGCGTGATTCGCGCCGGAGGAACACTGGTGACCATCGCCGGCCCGCCGGAGGCGCGCCCCGCTGACGGCCTGGCAATCGACTTTGTCGTCGAGCCCGATCGCGCCCAACTGCGTGAGATTGTTCAGCGGGTCCGGGATGGCCGACTGCGGACAAACATCGCCAACGTGGCTGACCTCGACGACGCCGTCGCCGCCTTCAATCCGACCGAGCGGATCAAGGGTAAGACGATCATCCGGGTTCGCCCATAAGGACTCAGAGACAGCGGAGACCCCCGTAACGTCGTTGTAATGGGGGTCTCGTCTCACGTCACTTCGTGTTGCGGCTGCGCCGCACCGCCGACGAGGGTCTGTGGTTTGAAGGCTCCCCTCCTTGAAGGGAGGCGATTCGTCACCCTCCAGGGCCGATGTGGGGATTTACGGCTCAGGCTGCCGCCGCGGCCCAGA
>NZ_JAYWVC010000482.1:0-2256 GCF_036281785.1 Streptomyces chiangmaiensis
GCCCTGCACGGCAACACCCGCGTCTACGGCGGCACCTTCCTGGTGTTCTCCGACTACATGCGCAACGCGGTACGCCTGTCCGCTCTGATGCAGCTCCCCGTGACCTTTGTGTGGACCCACGACTCCATCGGTCTGGGCGAGGACGGACCCACCCACCAGCCGGTCGAGCATTTGGCCTCGCTGCGCGCCATCCCGGGCCTGAACATCGTCCGCCCGGCCGACGCCAACGAGACCGCCATCGCCTGGGCCGAGATCCTCAGGCGGCACTCCACGAACCCGGCTCCGCACGGTCTCGCGCTGACCCGCCAGGGAGTGCCGACCTACGCCCCGAACCCCGAGGCCGCGAAGGGCGGTTACGTCCTCGAGGAGTCCTCGACCGAGGTCCCGGACGTCATCCTTCTCGCCACCGGCTCCGAGGTGCAGCTCGCCGTCGCCGCCCGGGAGCGGCTGGAGGCCGAGGGTGTGGGTACCCGCGTGGTGTCGATGCCGTCCGTGGAGTGGTTCCAGGAGCAGCCCGCCGACTACCGCGAGCGGGTCCTTCCTCCGTCCGTGAAGGCCCGCGTGGCGGTGGAGGCGGGTATCGCCCTGACCTGGTACCGGTACGTCGGTGAGAGTGGACGCATCGTCTCCCTGGAGCACTTCGGCGCCTCCGCCGACGCCAAGACCCTGTTCGCCGAGTACGGCTTCACGGCCGAGAACGTGGCCGCCGCGGCCCGGGAATCCCTCGCCGCCGTCCGCGGTTGATCCGATCGCCAGAAAGAAGATGATCACAGTGACCGAAGCAACCGCAGCAGCGGAGCCGTTGAAGCGCCTGTCCGACGCGGGCGTGTCGATCTGGCTGGACGACCTGTCCCGCAAGCGGATCGCGTCCGGCAACCTGGCCGAACTCGTCGCGACGAAGCACGTGGTGGGCGTCACCACCAACCCGTCCATCTTCCAGGCCGCCATCGGCACGGGAGAGGGCTATGAGGAGCAGCTGGCCGATCTGGCCGCCCGCGGCGTGACGGTCGACGAGGCCATACGCATGATGACCACCGCGGACGTCCGCGATGCCGCGGACATCCTGCGGCCCGTCCACGAGGCCACGGACGGCCGGGACGGCCGCGTCTCCATCGAGGTCGACCCGCGGCTCGCCCACCGGACCAGGGCGACGGTGGCCGAGGCCAAGCAGCTCGCCTGGCTCGTCGACCGCCCGAACGTGATGATAAAGATCCCGGCCACCGACGCCGGCCTCCCGGCCATCACCGAGGTGATCGGACGGGGCATCAGCGTCAATGTGACGCTGATCTTCTCGCTGGAGCGCTACCGCCAGGTGATGGACGCGTACCTCGCCGGTCTGGAGAAGGCCAGGGACGCCGGTCTCGATCTGTCCGCCATCCACTCCGTCGCCTCCTTCTTCGTCTCCCGCGTCGACAGCGAGATCGACAAGCGCCTGACGAAGCTCGGCACGGACGAGGCACTCGCGCTCAAGGGCAGGGCCGCACTGGCGAACGCACGGCTCGCGTACGAGGCCTACGAGGAGGTCTTCGCCGGTGAGCGCTGGCTCGCCCTGGCCCGTTCCGGGGCCAACGAGCAGCGCCCGCTGTGGGCGTCGACCGGTGTGAAGGACCCGGCGTACAAGGACACGCTGTACGTCGACGAACTGGTTGCCCCGGGCACGGTCAACACCATGCCGGAGGCCACCCTCGACGCCACCGCCGACCACGGTGACCTCCGGGGCGACACGGTGACCGGCGGCTATACGCAGGCCCGCGCCGACCTCGACGCCATGGAGCGGCTCGGCATCTCCTACGACGAGGTCGTGAAGCAGCTCGAGGACGAGGGCGTCGCGAAGTTCGAGCTGGCCTGGGGCGACCTGCTGGAGGCGGTCGCAACCTCTCTCAAAACCAAGGGAGTTGACGGGGAATGAGCAAGGGCAAGTCCAAGGGGACGCCTGCCGGGAACATACAAGCGGCGAACGCGGAACCGCAGACCGGGGCGCCCGAGGCGGCAGGCGGCACACAGCCGTCCGCTCCGGCGGACGAGCTCCCGGTCGCCGACTGGGCCAACCCGCTCCGTGACCCCCGCGACCGGCGTCTGCCCCGTATCGCGGGGCCGTCGGGCCTGGTCATCTTCGGCGTCACGGGCGACCTGTCCCGCAAGAAGCTGATGCCGGCCGTCTACGACCTGGCCAACCGCGGCCTGCTGCCGCCGGGCTTCTCGCTCGTCGGCTTCGCCCGCCGCGACTGGGCCGACCAGGACTTCGCACAGGTGGTG
>NZ_JAYWVC010000483.1:0-2253 GCF_036281785.1 Streptomyces chiangmaiensis
GCTCCGGTGACTACCACGCACCGTACCTCGGACGAGGCCTCGATCGTCGCCCAGATCTGGTTGAGCCGGTCGGTGGTTGGTCCGTCGACGGCGTTCAGTACCGCTGGCCGGTCGATCGTCACGTAGGCGACGAAGTCTTTGATTTCGAACCGGACTTCATCGGTCATGACACGATTCCGTTCTCGCGCAGCCGCGCGATCCGTACCTCGTCGTATCCGTGCTCGGCCAGCAGCTCGGCGGTGTTCTCACCGAGCTGCGGCGCGCGGCGGTCCACCGTGGCCGGGGTCGCCGACAGGCTGATGGGGGAGTTGAGCACGTGCACGACGCCTTCGCCGGGGTGTTCCATCTTGACGATCATGTTGTTGACCGCTGTCTGCTCGTCAGCCAATGCATCGGCCATGGTCAGCACCGGAGCGCACAGCAGGTCCTGTTCCTCGAGCCTATGCACCCAGTGGGCGGTGGTGTTCGTGGCGAACCTGTCGCGGAAGAGTCCCTGCAGCTCCGCCTTGGCTGCCATGTGCCCCGGTGGATCCTGGAGATCTGCTCGCTGCCACAGGGTGTCGGGGAGGTCCAGCGCGGCACAGATGTCGCGCAGGGGCTCCTGCTTGAAGGCACCGACCATGCACACCGCACCGTCGGTGGTCGCGAAGACCCCGGACAGTGGCATGGCCGCCCAGTTGATCTCCGTTCCGCGGTTGAGGTGGGTTGCTGCCTCCTGCATTTGCATGTGGAGCATGGAGTCGAACATGCGGACGTCGACGCGCTGGCCTTCGCCGGTCCGTTCGCGCGCGAGTAGTGCCAGCAGGATTCCTTGGAGGAGATGCATTCCGGTGGTGTAGTCGCACAGCGTCGTCGGGTAGATGCTCAGCGGGATGTCCTCGCTCTGGCGGCGCCACATCACCCCCGAAAGGGCCTGCAGCAGCACGTCCTGCCCGCCCTTGTGCGCGTAGGGGCCGCTTTCGCCGAAGCCTGTTCCGGACGCCCAGATCAGGCGCGGGTTGATCGCCTTCATCGCCTCGTACCCGAACCCGATGCGGTCCATCACCCCGGCCCGGAAGTTGCTGACCACCACGTCGGCGTCACGGATCAGGTCGAGGACGACCTGTTTACCTTCCTCGCCGCGGGTGTCGATGCTGATGCTGCGTTTGTTCCGGTTGATGGAGTAGAAGATGGGGTTGTCCAGGCCAGACGGGTCCACGATGGACGACCGGGAGAGGTCGCCGACCTTCGGGCGCTCGATCTTGATGACGTCCGCGCCGTAGTCACCGAGCAGCTGCGTGGCTGAGGGGCCCATGAACACCTGGGTGAAGTCGACGACGGTGATGCCTTCGAGTGCTTTCATACGTCCGTTCCTTCGGTCGATGCGGTGGTGACCGTCGCGTTCGCGCTCGGTTGGTCGCCCGGGTCCGCCCCGAACTTGCGCATCACTGCCTGGATGTTGGGTGCGGGAACCTCCCGCACCGTGCAGCCACGATCGGCCGCCAGGGCCGCCGCCACGCCTGCGGCCTGGCCCATCGCCATGCACGGCGGGATCTCCCGGGACATCTTCTGCGCCTGCGGGGTCGCGGAATAGTGCCGTCCGGCCACCAGCAACTGGTCGACCTCCTTCGGCAGTAGGGCACGGTAGGGCGTGTAGTAGTCCCGTCCGCGTGCCACCGTGTCGGCGAAGTGCCTTCGAGAATGGACATCCTCGGCGGTGACTACGTACTCGCCTTGGAGTAGTCGGGTCTGCCGCACGCCCATCTGTTCCGCTACATCCACAATGTAGGCGTTCTCGAAGCCCGGCAGTGTTTGCCGGCATAGGGCGACGGCTTCCGCAATACGATCCCGTGCCGCGAACTCGGCCGAGGTCATCGACGTCGGGTCCGTGCCGTCGTAACCGGTCATGTGCGGTGCGTTGCACCACACCACGCCAGGGACCGGGGTCTTGAGCCACCACAGCTCCCAGGCTCCGCCCAGTACCCGCTTGATCTTTTTATTGATCAGGCGGGCCGCCTTCGGATCGGCCTGTTCGAACCGCTCGGCCTCCGCCGTGTCGACCCCGCCGAGGCGGAAGACGAGCGTGGTCAGATAGGAGTCCTTGACGTAGGAGGCACCCGCACGGGACGCCACGTCAATGTCGCCGGTGGTGTCGATGACGACGTCGCCCAGGATCGCCTGCGGACCTTCCTTCGTTTCCGCGATCACTCCGCGCATCACCCCGTTGTCGACGATCGGCCGCGAGAACCAACTGTGCAGGCGGAGGTTCACGCC
>NZ_JAYWVC010000484.1:0-2238 GCF_036281785.1 Streptomyces chiangmaiensis
AGAGGACGGTATGTAAGCCCTTGTCCGGTTCGCCGTTGTGTGTGGATGAGGCGCAGTGATCAGTTGCTTGGGGTTAGCCGGTGCCGGGTGCCGAGCGACGGAACTCAGTGGGTGGGAACCGGCTCGGACGACGGCTGCCACTCCCGCCTGAGCAGCCCGTAGACCCACGAGTCGGAGACGTCGCCGTTGACGACGCAGTCCTCCCGCAACGTCCCCTCACGCACGAAGCCGAGCTTCTCCAGCACGCGGGCAGAAGCCACATTGCGCGTATCGGCCTCGGCTTGGACGCGATTTAGGTCCAGCGTGTCGAATGCCCACCGCAGCAGAGCGCGCGCGGCTTCGGTCGCGTAGCCGTGGCCCCACGCTGCATCGTCGTAGCAGTAGCCGAGCGACGCGCTGCGGTACTCCGGATTCCACCTGTTCAGGGTGCACCAGCCGATGAACGCCCCGTCGGAGACACGATCCACGGCCAACCGTCCCCCGGTGCCCTCCTGTTCCATCCGCCGGCAAGCAGTGATGAACTTCTCGGCGCGCGAGCGTTCGGTCCACGGTGGTGAGTCCCAGTAACGCAGAATGTGGGCGCTGCTGTGCAGTGCGAAGAGGTTGTTCGCATCCGCGTCTTCGAAGGCACGCAGTCGAAGACGAGCGGTGCGCAACGAGGGGGTAGGCAGCGACGCCCTCATGTTCCCTCCCTGGTCGGTGGCCGACCAATCAGACATCCGATGCGGGTCACTCGCAACGGGTTTTCTTGGCGGGGTGGCAGAACGACGTGTCCGCTCATCGGCGCGACCGAGCGCCCCCAGAGGGCGGCACTTGAGGTGATGCCCGTTTTGACCTTTCGGTTGGGGCAGGCTGACTGGTCGCGGGGTCGCTGGGTGGTTATGGCCGCGGCTGGGTGAACAAACCCTGCCCGGTTTCGACCAGGATTCCGCGTTCGGCGAGCCGCTTGAGTTTCAGGCGGACGTTGTTGATGTTGTTGGGCACGATCTCCAGGTCCATCGCCTCGCACACCGCCCGTGCCCGCAGCGGGGCGTCGGCCGCGGCGAACACCGCCATGATCTGCTGGTAGGCCGGGTGGTCCGGCAGTTTCGCGGGCGACGGCGCGGGCGGCGGCGGGTCGGGCAGTTCCAGCAGCGTCTTGCGGGTGATCCGGATCTCCTCGGCGGCCTTGTCGAACCCGTCCAGCAGCGCGGTCAGCTCCGCGATGCGCTCCCGGGCCGCTTCGGCCTGCGCGGCGAGCTCCCGCTCCCGCTCCTCCAGCCGCGCCAGCACCGCTCCCAAGGTCAGATCCCCGCCGGTCATGCGCCGCGCCAGGTGGGGGTGGAAGTTGCGGTCAGCATCCTCGACATCCGGTCGCTTATGGCCCAGTACACCCTCGACTCGGCCGAGGCGGGCCGATGCTCGTAGTCGCGCACCAGCCTGCGGTGCAGCATCAAGATCCCGTTCGTCTGCTCCACCACCCATCTCTTGGGCTGCGGAACGAACCCGCTGTCGCCGGGGTTGCGTTTCACCACCTCGACCTCGATGCCCACCTTCGCCCCGTGGTCGGCGACGGCGGTCTTGAACCCCTGGTCCACCAGCGCCTTCTTCACGGTGCCCGGCTCGGTGCCTGCCACCACCCCGTCCAACAGCGCGATGCCGGCGGCGTTGTCGTGGGCCGAGGCGGCCAGCACCACCACCGCGATCACCAGGCCCAACACGTCAACGGCCAGGCCGCGCTTGCGGCCTGGCACTTTTTTTGCCGCGTCCCTCCCGGTCGTGTCCGTGGGCACCCCGGCGGCCGCGTGCAGGCTCTGGGTGTCGAGCACCACCAGACTGGGGTCGGCTGACCGGCCCTTCTTTTCGCGGACCTGCCAGCGCAGCAGGTCGTGGATGGTCTGGTCGGTTCCGTCGTCGCGCCACTTGTAGAAGTAGTACTTCACCGCGCCGGGCGGGGGCAGGTCGTGGGGGAGGTAGTCCCACTGGCAGCCGGTGCGGGACTGGTACAGCAGGGCGTTGACGATCTCCCGCATGTCGTAGTTGCCCTGGTGGCCGCTGACGGAGGGATGCCTGGCCTTCCAGGCGGTGATCACGGGCTCGATCAGGACCCAGCGCTCGTCGGACAAGTCGCTCTTGTAGGGCTGGCGGTCGCTCACGGGGGACACTCCAGCACGGCCGGGCCCCTTGATCAGCGCCGATGCGGCGGTCCCACACGTTCCGGTGACGACAGATACGACATCACGTCGCATACCGCCCTCT
>NZ_JAYWVC010000485.1:0-2236 GCF_036281785.1 Streptomyces chiangmaiensis
GGGCGAGCTCCTTCTTCCTCCAGCCGCCTACCGACACGCCGGTGGGCGGGCCCCTCCGCCGTCATCCACCCCTTGTGAGTGATCGCCCGTGCGGAGGTTCGAAGCCAGACCTTAATGACTGTCTCGTGGTTGGATCAAATCTTGGCATAGGAACGCCGAGTTGCCATGGCTGCTTTCTGTACTCAGGTGCATCTGCCTGCCGTTGGGGAACCGCCGACGCTCAACCCGGACTACGGCCGGTGGGCATCCTGAACTCCCGATGCCGTGCCTGCGCGACTTCGGCGTCCCGGCGCAGCAAGGCGCCACGACGAGCAATGGGGTGAGCGCCTCGATGGCGCAAGCGGGGACTCAGATGCTGTACAAGAGCTTCCGACCTGGACATCTCGGCAGCGTCTCGCCCTGCTCCCCGAGACTGCACGCTGCAACACCGCGCCACCTGCGGGGGGGGGCGGCACATTGGTTCGGCACGACGAGCGGCCGACCGGCGGGGCAGGGCCGCGGAGTGACGTAGATCATGGGCATGGGCGAACATGGATGCCGTTCGACGCCGGAGGTTCTCTTGGCGACATGAACGAAAACCGTGAGGCTCCCTTTCCCACTCCGTCCCACTGGATCGACGGCCGCGCCGTCCCAGGTACTGGGCCCCTGATCGACGTCGTGAACCCGGCCGACGAATCCGTGATCGCCTCGGTGCACGAAGGCACAGCCGAGGACGTGGACAAGGCGGTGGATGCCGCGCTCGCCGCCTTCCCCGGATGGTCGTCGACGTCGCCGCAGGACCGCATCGCCGTCATGCGGCGCCTGGCCGAGGGCATGCAGAAGCACTCCGAGCAGCTTGCCGCCACCATCACGCTGGAGATGGGTGCCCCGATCAGCTTCTCCCTGCAGGCGCAGGCCGGTTTCCCGGTCGCCTCCACCTTGGCCGCGATCACCGCGGCGGAGAGCTTCGAATGGACGGAGGTGATCGAGAACTCGCTCGTCATCCATGAGCCGATCGGCGTCGTAGGGGCCATCACCCCATGGAACTTCCCGCTCCAGCAGCTGGTGACCAAGGTCGTCCCCGCGATGCTGGCCGGTAACACCGTGGTGCTCAAGCCGTCGGAGATCTCCCCGCTGAGCGCCCGGATGTTCGCGGAGATCGCCGGCGAGGCCGGACTGCCGAACGGCGTGTTCAACGTCGTGCAAGGTACCGGCCCGGTCGTCGGCGAAGCCATTTCCCGGCACCCGAAGATCGACATGATCTCCTTCACCGGGTCCACCCGCGCCGGCAAGAGCGTCTCCGTCGCCGCCTCCGACACGGTCAAGCGGGTCGCGCTCGAACTGGGTGGCAAGGCGGCCCACATCATCCTGCCCGAGGCCGACCTCGACTTCGCCGTCACCCGCGGACTGACTTTCGCCTGGTCCAACGGTGGTCAGGCCTGCGGCGCCTATGTCCGCATGCTTGTGCCCCAGGACCTCCAGGAGACGGTGGTCGAGAAGCTGCGGGCCGCTGCCGGGGAATACACCGTCGGCGACCCTGCCGACGAGACCACGCGGATAGGTCCGGTCGCCTCGGAGACCCAGCGCCGCCGCGTGGACGGCTACATCCGGCGCGGAATCGCCGACGGCGCCACGCTTGTGGTCGGCGGCCCCGGCCGGCCGGAAGGCTTCGAGACCGGCGCCTACGTCAAGCCCACGATCTTCTCCGACGTCGACCCCGACTCCGTCATCGCCCAGGAGGAGATCTTCGGCCCGGTCCTGGTCGTGATCCCTTACACCGATGACGACCACGCCGTCGAGATCGCCAACGGCACCATCTACGGCCTCAACGGTGCCATCACCGGTGACGAGGAACACGCCATGGCGATCGCCCGGCGCCTGCGCGTCGGCCAGGTCGACATCAACGGTGGGAAGCATAACTTCCAGGCCCCGTTCGGTGGCTACAAGCAGTCCGGCAACGGCCGGGAGATGGGCCGCGCCGGCATCGAGGAGTTCCTCGAGACCAAGGCGATCACCCGCTGACACACCGCATCGTCACGACCTCCGGAAGGCGGACCGGAACCCCCGTCCGCCTTCCGGCTCCGGGGCGGCCGAACACAAGCACCCCCTGCGTCCGCAACCGCCGGCGTCGGCAGCCCCCGCGGAACAGGAACACACGCCTCGACGACCTCCCCGTCACCAAATGCCTCCGAGGACGCCCCGGCCTTCAGGCCGGGGAGGAATCGGACCTCTGCGGAGCATCGAGAACCAAGCGCGC
>NZ_JAYWVC010000486.1:0-2235 GCF_036281785.1 Streptomyces chiangmaiensis
TTTCGAGTTGGGTATCAGGTCCGTACGCGTGGTGTCCCGGTGCCCCTGCCGAAGGACCCGGCGAGGCGCCGGGCGTTCGGGCAGGCAGAGCCAAAGCCTTTCGCGTCCTCAAGAGCCTTCTGCGATGGCTGTAATCACCTGAGACCGACGCAGCGCTCGCACGTTCCGTCCGCCCAAGCGCAGCAGTTCAATCGGTACCAGACGACGAATCATCGAACACCCGACAGACGCAGGCAAGGCGTGCATAAGCGACAAACGCAAGCGCACACTCAACGTAGCTCGATCTCTGAGGCTGCGGAGTGCTGTCAACCCGATCGTGACCGGCCGACAGGACAGCCAGCTGCTCGGCGTGGCGGTCAGGCAGGGGCTTGAGTAGGGGTGGTCGTCTGCCTGTGCCTGTGCCTGTGCCTGTGCCTGTGCCTGTGCCAGTGGCAGAGGTTGTGCCGCTGTCGGCGCCAGATGGCGCGGAGTTCGGGATCGTGGGCGATGTGCGGTGGGCAGGGAGCGAACTTGAAGGGCGCGCAGGCGTTCAGGAGCTCGTCGGCGTCAGGTCCTGCAAGCCCACCACCCGCAGCAACTGCAAGCGCAGGTACGACTCTGTGCCCGGGCGGGCCGTGTGGATGACGAGCTGCTGGTTGTGGTCGGAGTTGACGAGGACCTCGCAGTCGAGTTCGAGGATGCCGATCGCAGGGTGCCGGAAGCGTTTCGTGGTGGCGCGGCGTACGGCGACCTCGTGTTCGTCCCAGAGGCGGGCGAACTCCTCGCTCGCGGCGCGTAGTTCGGCGACGAGGGAGGAGGGTTCGGGGTCCGTAGGGCGGGCCGAGGCCACCGCTCGCAGGCCGGCGACCTGCTCGCGGGCGCGCTCGGGGCGGTCCTCGAGCGGGAACAGCTCCTGGGCCGCCGGGTCCAGGAAGAAGCGGCGGATCATGTTGCGTCCTTGGGGCGGGCGGGCGAGGACGTCTCCGCTCAGCGCCCGTGACAGTGCGTTCTGGGCCAGGACCTCGCCGCAGTCGGTCACCACCATCGCCGGGGTGTCGTGCAGCCGGTCCAGCACCAGGAGCAGGCCCGGGCGCACGTACGTGCTGGTCGCCTCCCGGCGCGGCGGCTGTTCACCGGTGAGGTGGAAGAGGTGGTCGCGTTCGTCCTCCGTCAGGCGCAGGGCGCGAGCCAGCGCGGTGAGCATCTGGCGGGACGGGCTCGGGCCCCGGGACTGTTCCATCCGCGTGTAGTAGTCCACGGACATGCCGGCCAGCTGGGCCACCTCCTCGCGGCGCAGCCCCGGCGTACGGCGGCGGGCGCCGGCCGTGAGGCCCACGTCGGAGGGGTCCAGGCGGGCGCGAGCGCGGCGCAGGAAGTCGGCGAGTTCGCTTCGGTTCACCTCTCCAGGGTGCGGGAGGCCGGCCGGCTTATCCAGGGACTCCCGATCCCCTGATGAAGAGGTCTCTCCCGATCGTTCCCGCATCCGCCAAGGCTGGTCATCAGCGACAGGCGACACAGTGCGTGAGGAGCACATCATGCTGACTTTGGTGACCGGTACGACGGGACAGGTCGGACGCCGCTTCGTGCCGAGGCTGCTGGCCCAGCGGCAGCCGGGCGAGCAGGTGCGGGTCCTGGTACGGGATGCAACCCGCGGCGAGCGCTTCGCGGAGCTGGGCGCCCAGGTCGCCGTAGGAGACATGCGCGACGAGGAGACACTCGGCAAGGCGCTCGTCGGCGTGGACGCCGTCGTGAACGTCGCCGCCTCCTTCCGCGGGGTGCCGGACGAGGAGGCGTGGGCCGTCAACCGGGACGCCGCGGTGGCCCTGGGCCGCGCCGCGCAGGCCTCCGGCGTGGAGCGGTTCGTGCAGGTCAGCACGAGCAATGTGTACGGCGTCGGACGGGGCCGCCCGCTGACCGAGGAGGACGAGAGCCGACCGGGCGGCGAGATGTGGGGCGCCTACCCCGAGTCCAAGGCCGAGGCCGAGCGTGAACTGCTCGCGTGATGCGTCTGCTGTACGCGCCGAGCATCGCCGGCCGGATCTACAACATCGCCGATGACGCCCCTGTCACGACGGTCGAGCTGTACCAGCTCAACGGCGTCGAGGTGCCCGCCGGGCTCCACGAGCTCACGGACCCCGACCCGTGGTTCGGGATCATGTCCAACCAGCGCATCCGCCGGGAGCTCGGCTTCCGGCCGATCTATCCGAGCGTCTGGACGGCCCGGGACGCCGGAGCCCTGTGACGGTCACCAAATAT
>NZ_JAYWVC010000487.1:0-2225 GCF_036281785.1 Streptomyces chiangmaiensis
AACAGAGAGGTAAGAAATCCACTGTTGAAGCAGCTAAGTGTGTGAGGGCGAGTCGTCCGCGTTTAGTCGGCGTCTTGAGGCCCCTCCCCGCAACCCCAGCCACCTTGGCTTTGCGGCCAGGCGGGTGCGGTCTCGCCACCGGCGGCTGCGCCACACCTGGGAACCAGGGTCCTCAAGCTCCAGGTTGAAGCCTCGTAGACAGGGAGTGTGATGTGGTAGCCGAAAAAGAAAAGGCAGTGCTGGCCGGCGGCTGCTTCTGGGGGATGCAGGAACTATTTCGTACGCTTCCAGGCGTTGTGGAGACGCGTGTCGGCTACACCGGAGGCGAGGTCGAGAACCCAACCTACCGAAGCCATGGAAGCCACGCCGAAGGGATCGAGATCACCTACGACCCCTCCAAGACAACCTACCGTGCCCTTCTGGAGTTTTTCTTCCAGATCCATGATCCCACCACGCTGAACCGGCAAGGCAACGACATCGGTATGAGCTACAGGTCTGCCATCTTCTACCTCAACGACGAGCAGCGCCGCGTAGCGGAGACAACGATTGCCGACATCGAGGCGTCTGGACTGTGGCCCGGCAAGGTGGTCACTGAGGTAGTGCCCGCAGGAACCTTCTGGACGGCAGAGCCCGAGCATCAGGACTATCTCCAACGCTACCCCAACGGCTACACATGCCACTACGTTCGTGAGGGCTGGCAGCTACCCAAGACACCGGCCTGACATGTAACGAGGCTGCTCCCGTCGAGGCGTGACGGGAGCAGCCTCATCGAAGCCTTGAGTAAGCCATGTGCCTAGAGGAATTCCCTCAGGTCCCGCTCAAGAACGGCCTTCGGCTGGGCACCGATCACCGTCTTGACCACCTTGCCGTCTCGGTAGACGTTGAGCGTGGGGATCGACCTGACGTCATACTCCTCTGCAGTGCGAGGGCTCAGGTCGACGTTCAGTTGAACAATCTCAATCTTGTCGCCGTGCTCGGCAGCCAGCTGCTCAAGCACTGGCGCCACCAGGCGGCAAGGCCCGCACCACTCGGCCCAGAAGTCGACGAGAATGGGCTTGTCGCTACCGAGCACCTCCTCGGCGAACGTTTCGTCAGTGACGTCTCTCAGGTTGCCTGCCATAGAGTGCCCCTCTGTGCGTGGGTATTGCGGTGGGTAAGGTTCGCGGGGCCGCCCGCCCGGAGCGGGCCGAGTGCTCCGGGCGGGACGCAACCAGTCGACTGGGGTCAGTTTCGGCCGGCCATGACTCCGCCGTCGACGTTGAGGATGGCGCCCGTGGTCCAGCTCGAGGCCGACGAGAGGAGGAAGACGATCGCGGACGCGAGGTCCTGCGGGGTGCCGACTCGGCCGAGCGGGTGCAGGCCGCTCAGCTGCTCCATCGCGCCGTCCAACTGGTCCGCGGGAAAGACCTTCTCGAACAGAGGCGTCCTGGTGACCGCGGGAGCCACGGCGTTCACGCGGATGCCCTCGCCGGCGAGCTCTATGGCCAGGTTGTGGGTGAGGGCGTGCAGGCCCGCCTTGGCCATCGAGTAGGCCGACGACGGTGTCACGGCGAGGGCCTGGTGCGCCCACATGCTGCCCACGTTCACGATGGCGCCGCCCTGGCCGCCGGCGATCATGCCGCGGACGATGGTCTGAGTCAGGAAGAAGGTCGCCCTGTTGAGGTCGTGGTAGGCGTCGTAGTACTCGACCTCGTAATCGAGGAAGGGCTTGGGCAGGAAGAACCCCGCCGCGTTGACGAGGAGGGTGGCGTCGGAGTGGTCCTCCGCCAGCTGCTTCTGCGCCTCGACGACCTGGTCCCAGTCCGTCAGCTCGGCCGCGATCGACCATGCGCTGCCAGACCGCGACAGTGCCGCCACGGCATCGTCGAGCTTCTGGCCCGCACGACCGACGATCACCGCGCTGCCGCCTGCCGCGATCACGTTTTCGGCGGCCTTGAGGCCCATGCCGCTGGTGCCGCCGATCACGACGAGTTTCTTGCCTTCGAAGTCCATGGCCACGCGATTCACTCTCCAATTAAGCAGCGAACATTGCTTCTTGTTTTGCAGTCAGAGTCCACTCTGACACGATCAGGTCTACAGCAGCTCTACAGCGTGTCTACGATGCACACCATGACGGCAGGTGCTGTGCATGAGACCGTCATTGCCATGCCCCGTTACGCTCGGCCACCAGAGCATTTGGTCGCTAGCACAGGCTCCTTCGGTAGTGGCGCGTCGAAAATGAGCAC
>NZ_JAYWVC010000488.1:0-2218 GCF_036281785.1 Streptomyces chiangmaiensis
ACACGATGCGATGGAGAGCGGCATTTGCCTGCCGGTCGCCACCACGGTTGAGACGACGGAATGAACCCCGCGACCCTCACAGCCACTCAACCTGCACCGACCCCGTCCGCTCCGAGCCTGATCCACACCCGCCATGCCGAGACCGCAGCGGTGGGCGCGCACCACGGCACACTCACGTGACCGGCTCCCCTTCAGCCACTTTGCGAAATGGCGGGAAGACAAGGGTGTTCGACACCGCCCAGCCACCGACGCCCACCATCGCACGCCGACCTGCCGGCTTGGAGGCGGGCACTGCCGCTTCTCTCTTTGCAGTTGACTGCTGCGAACCGTGCTGAGACGCCCCCCTTGCTGTGCTTGGCTGCGTAGGCGCGCAAGGACAGCCGCTGGCCGTCGCCTGTGTAATCCTGGTCGCAGCCGACGACATGTACCCGGCTGTGCTCCTCGCCGAACTTCCCGACCCCATCCAACCGGCACCCCTGCCCGCCGATGTGGACGGCGAAGTCCATGGCTGATCGGAGAACTCCCGCGCGCTACCGGCGCAAGCGGCGTCGACCCACGGCAATGCAGAACTCGTCGAACGCGGCCTGCTCGCTCTCGACATCGGCTGCGGACTGGGCGAACTCGCCCGCCACCTCGCCGCAAGCGGCTACCAGGTCGACGCCGTCGACTACGCACCCTCCGCTCTCACCCGCGCCCAAGCACTCGAGACCACTGCCGCGGTGACCTACTGGCCCTTCAACATCGAGCGGGACCGTCTCGACGACCTGCCCTATCCCACCTACGACCTGATCACCTTCCGCCTCAGCTGGGCCTTCATCCACGACCGCACCTGCGTCATGACACGGCTGCGCGAACACCTGCGCCCCGACGGCGCCCTGTGCGTGATCACACCCGTCGCCGACGCTGTGCCCGAGGACAAGCGCGCGATCGCTCTGGACGAGGACGAACTCGAACTGCTGTGTACCGCCTGGCCGGTTGCCGACCGGTACGACGCGGACGGCCTCGCCCTGATCATCCTGCGCACCGCCCCACCCCGACGCAGGTAGCGAGCGCCGGTCAAAGGCATCCCTCCCCATGCCCCCTTGCCGGTGCCGGAGTCGTCCTCACTGACCCCAGGCTGTCGCCGTCCCGAACATGTATCTGGGTTGGCGAGTTCGGGCAGCGCTTCGCGCCAGCCTCACAGCAAGGGCGAGGAGGTGCTGATGCGGACTGGGTGGGGTGTTTCGGGGATCTCCGATCCCCATTGAATGAGTGGAATTGATTGGTATTCCGTAGAGGGGAGTAGACCACGGAATACCGGGAAAGGAGCGCGGGCCCAGCAAGGTGACCGCTGTGCGGTTCGGGTCCGTCAGCGCCCGAACGCGGAGGCCCCGCCGACGCGCAACCTGATACCTCGGCCCCGATCCCCGAGGCCGCCGCGCAGCCCATGCCCGCCCCCACCTTTTCTCTCATTCGGGCAGGGAGAGCGGCAGCAGAGGGGATGTCAGTTCCCCGACCATGAGCAACGGGCCCTTTGACCTGGCGTGTTGCGAGGCCGGCTGCTGGCCGAAGTTAGGGGATAGCGCAGGAGATAGCGCAGGAGTTTGCGCGTGGGGTAGTGCAACAGATCCTGAATGATGCATTGTGGAACATGCAAGGCGAGGGTGGCTCCCTCCCCTATCACCAACGTTCGTCGACAGAAAGGCGTTTACGTGGAAATCGTCATCAACGCAGGAAAGGTCACCTCCGGGGCGGAGGAGATCAGCTCTCCGCAGGCCGTCAAGGCTCGCCGAATCGCGAACTACCTCCCGCATCCGGAATTCGCGATGCCGTGATCGAGCACAATCGAGACGACAAAACGACGTAGATTCGCTTCGACACCTCGGCCGGTTCCATTGACGAGCTGCTGTCCAAGCGGGAAGTGGCCCGGCTTCTCGGCTACGCCCGCACGTCGACCATCGACGCCTACATGCGCGACCGGCCCGGGTACTTCCCCGAGCCCGACGAGGACGTCGAGGGACCGAGGTGGCGCCGCGGCACCATCGTCGAGTGGGCCACCAACCGGCCCGGCAAGGGCCGACGCAGGTCCGCTCCGGGTGCCGCACTACCCGAGGTGCCGGTCGAAGGGGATCCCGACGAACTGCTGGGCACAACCCAGGTCGCTGCACTCCTCGGATACGGCAGCGTCGCCTCGTTTTCCAGCGTCCTGTGCCAAGGCGGCATCCCCGAGCTTCCGGAA
>NZ_JAYWVC010000489.1:0-2161 GCF_036281785.1 Streptomyces chiangmaiensis
AGTGCGGCCGGGCGGGGCGGCCGATATCCACACCAGATGGCCCCGCTCGTCGGTCAGGGCAAGCACGTGCAGGCCGTGGCGGCGATGCTTGCCAGAGTAGTTCGGGCGGTTCGCTTTGCCGGTGCGGCGCTGGTTGGGGATGAGGGTGCCGTCGATCAGGACGACCTCCCCGCCCCGCTTGGCGATCTTCTTCAGGGCGCGGTCCAGACGCGGGGCCCTCGCGTCGAGCAGCGCGATCAGCTCGTCCCGCCAGCGGCGCACGGTGGTGGCAGAGATGTCGTTGCCGCCGGCCATGTCGGCCAGGCGCTGGTCGTGCCGGAGCACGGCCAGGACGATCACCGCGATCCTCCCGGGCGGCAACGCCCGCCACCGGGAGTGTATGGCCTTCAGATGGCGTCGCAGCAGGTCGGAGAGGCCTTGTGATCGACCATGGCCGAGGGAGGGCGTTATTTCAAGAAGCGGCGTAGGGGTCGATAAGGGTCATGGGGGTGCGGGCGATGTCCAATGCTCGCTGGGGAAAGCGGGCCCCGGTGGTGTAGTACCGGGCGCGGGTACGCCCGACAGGGCTGAGCACTTCGGCGGCGACGAGGTCGCGCAGATCGCGTTGGGCCTGTTGGAGGCTGAGGCCTTCGGCGTGTTCGTAACGGGAGCGGCGTACTCGTCCGGCCATGGCAACGTCGTGGAGGGCGGAGATGATGCGCTCGTCGAGGCCAGTTTGCTGGGTGAAGTCGGTGAGAGCTTCCCAGACGTTGCCTGCTCGGGTCAGGCGACCTTGCACGGTTTGAGCCTGCTGGTGGTAGGCGGTGAGATTGAAGTGGAGCCAGCTGGACACGTCCTGGTCGGGGAGGTAGTGGGCACCGCGGCTGGCAAGTTCCCGGTAGTACTCCCAGGTGTTGCCCGGCCGCCCCAGCCAGGCCTCGATGGAGGAGAACTCGGGGGCCAGGACTCCTTCCCGGGCGATTATCAGCGTTTGAAGCGAGCGGGACATCCGACCGTTGCCGTCGGCCCATGGGTGGATGGAGACCAGGTGGAGGTGTGCCATGGCCGCACGGACCAAGGTGTGGGTGGTGTCGCTGGCGTTGAGCCAGTCGACCAGCTCCTGCATGAGTGGAGGGACAGCCTCGGCATCGGGTGCGGTGTATGCGGCGATACTTGAGTCGCGGGCATCTGTGACGTAGACGGGGCCGCGGCGCCATTGCCCGGCGGGTTTGCGTGGATGGTGACGGTGGCCCTGGAGCATCCAATGCAGGGCGTTGAGAAAGCTCTTGCTATAAGTGAAGTCCGGGACGTCATGCAGCGTTTGAATGTAGGTCATCATGCGCTGGTAGGCGAGAGTCTCCTCTCGATTCTCGTCGGAGACCTCGACGTCGCGCTCACCCTCCATCAGGTCTTCCACATCGACTGTGGCGACCTTGAATCCTTCGATGGAGTTGGAAGCTGCCACGGCATCCGCCGTAAGGAACTTCCGCAGCCCTTGGGTCCACTTAGGTGTGGAGCTGACCTGGTGGCGCAGGGATGAGCGCATGCGGTCAATGTCTTCGAGTACCTGGTTGTCCTCGTCGGTAAGGGGAGGCGTGGGGTAAAGCATAAAGCAATGATATGGTGACGCAATCACCACGTCAAACGTGGGGCAGCACGCCGAGGACCGTGCTGCCGAGGGAGCCAACCGCGTGAGGGGCCTGGGTCCCGGCCAGTTCGACGGCCTTGGCGTGGTGGCGCATGGCCTCGTCGTGCAGACCGGCGCAGCCCGCGGCGAGCGCGAGATTCGCCAGCAGCACCACGCGCAGTCCCCCGTCGGTCTCCGTTTGAAGTTGACGATGAATCAGTTCCATGCTGTTGGTGTATCGCTTGGTGCGGAACACCGTGGCCCACCCCGTGTGGTCGCTGAGCTGGATCTGGTCAATCACCCGTTGGCCCTTGTCCCAGGTGCCGACGTAGCCGAGCTTGAAGTCCCTCCACTTCGTGGCGTCCAGAGCCGACAGCAGGGGATAGATGTCGGTGGCGCACTGCGCTGGTGAGGGCGGGCAGAACAGGAAGACGACGTGGTTGTCTCCCACGACCACGGTCGCGTCGATCACTCCCCAGTTGCCCATGTGGGCGTCGCCGTGAAACGAATTTGCCGCTCGGCGCCGCCATAACCGAGATCGAAGGGCTTTACTCG
>NZ_JAYWVC010000049.1:0-44524 GCF_036281785.1 Streptomyces chiangmaiensis
CACTGTGCAGGCGCCACTCGCCCTCCGGGAAGGCCACCAGAGCAAGTCGGCATCTGCAGATGAGGCGGCGATGACGGCATCCGCCAGGGACGCCTCATTGCGATAGCGGTCAAGGACATCGGCGGCCGGCACCCCCAAAGCCACCTGCCATGGGCTGTCTTGGCTGCCGACCAGGTCGATGACCTCCGGGTCCCCGGCCACAACGGCACGGAACCACATTCGCTCCACCGACAGCGTGAGGTGCTGCACCATCCCCAGGCAACTCCACCCAGAGGGCAGTACCGGTCGCCGCAACGCCTCCTCGCTGAGCCCTTCCACGGTCCCCAACACGTGGCCTCGCTGCACCCGCAGGGAGCGCATCAACGCGGTGATCTCGGCGTCCACTGCCACCGTCATTTCGGGATCTCCCGGACAAGGGTCGTAGGGGGCACATCTTCAGGCCACGCCGTGACGCCTTCTGTGCTGGTCATGGCGCATGAGTATGAACGAATCCGGTGTAAAGGGTGAGATCCAAGCGCCAGGCGCCCCTGCGTACAGCCCGACTCGTCTGCCGCTTATGCGTCTGAGCCGGCACGACGACCCCGTTCCCAGCTCGCCACGTCGGCCGCGCCCGCGGTCTGCGAGGCGATCCGGGACGTGCTGTCGGCCATGGCCCCCCCGTCCGGACCGTGCCCGAGATCCACCGTCACCGGCAGATCATGCCGTCCGGCGGCCAAGTGCCGCCGCTGCTCCGGGAGTCCGGCGACGTGGTGCCGACCCCGGCTCAGGACGTCCCGGTGCCGAGTGAGCGCCGTGCGACGCGGTCCAGATGGGCCGCGAACACCTGGCGCGCGTCCGGGGTCAGGGTGCGCAGGGCCACCAGGGCCGTGATCACCACATCGCACAGCTCCGCCTGGACGTCGTCCCAGCTGTGAGTCGTGCCCTTGCGCGGGTTCTGGCCCGTCGCGCCGATCACCGCCTGGGCGACCTCGCCGACCTCCTCCGACAGTTTCAGCACACGCAGCAGCAGACCTTCCGTTCCGTCGTGCGTCCGGTTCGCGTCCAGCCATGCGTGCAGCCGGTCGATCGGCTCCCAGAGATCCGCCGGGGTGTCGTGCTCACTCATGTCCGCAGCCTGCCATGCGGCCGTCAATCCTCGAACAATGCCTCCTGCTCGCCCTCCCCGTCCGACCTCTGCCGCAGTCGTCTGCTCCGTGCCCCGATCACCGCCGCGGCGGCCGCCGCCGCCACCGCGAGCGCCGCCGGGACCATCCAGTCGCGGTTCAGGGCATTGCCCGACAGCGCGTCCAGGGAGAGCCGGCCGGGGCCGGAGATCGCCACGCCGGTCGCCGTGAGGCCGAGGGACAGCGGATGTTCGTAGCCGCCGTTCTCTGCGAAGAACCCGTTCGGCACGTGCACGGCCATCGCCCCCGCCATGCCGGCGGCCGCCGCGGCGCCCGCCGCCGGTGTGGCGAGGCCCAGCGCCAGCAGCGTGCCGCCGCCCGCCTCCGCGAGCCCGGAGGCAACCGCGCTCGCCTTCCCCGGACGGTAGCCGACGGACTCCATGAACTGTCCGGTCCCTTCCAGCCCGGGTCCGCCGAACCAGCCGAACAGCTTCTGGGTGCCGTGCGCCGCCAGCACACCGCCGGTACCCAGCCGGAGCAACAGGAGTCCCACGTCACGTCGGTCGATACAGGTCACGATCACTCCCGGGGCAGCAGGCAGGAACGGGTCTCCTCCGCGTTCCCACCGTCCCACCCCCCACACCCGCCCGGCCTGTCCACAGCGCCGTTCGGGTGGCGTGCTCCGGGCACCGAAGGCGGGGTCCGGGACTCGGGTGGCGGCCGGCCGGGACCGGTGTGACTCTGGCAGCCATGACGATTCAGACAGCCAAACTCAGCGACCCGGCCGTCCGGGCCTTCGTGACAGCTCTCAACTCCCATGACCGCGAGGCCTTCTTGGCGCTCCTCGCGCCGGACGCCACCATGTCCGACGACGGTTCCGACCGCGACCTCGCCGACTGGATCGACCAGGAGATCTTCTTCACCCATGGGCACATGGACGTCGACAACGAGTCCAACGGCGGCCGCTCCCTCATCGCCCGGTACTGCAACGACACCTGGGGCGAGATGCGCACCCGGTGGACCTTCTCCGTGGACGACGACGGCAGGATCTCCCGATTCGAGACCGGGCAGGCCTGAACCACCGCGGTAGGGCTCTTGCCTTGAAGTGCGCTCCAACTCCTAGCGTCTTCGGGCATGGAGACCATCGAGCACACGAGGACACTGGGACGCAGCGCGATCGAGGTCAGCCCCCTCGGCTTCGGCTGCTGGGCCATCGGCGGCGAGTGGAGCACCTCGGACGGACAGCCCCTCGGCTGGGGGAAGGTCGACGACGAGGAGTCCGTACGGGCGATCCGCCGGGCCCTCGATCTGGGCGTCACCTTCTTCGACACCGCCGACGCCTACGGGACCGGGCACAGCGAGCGCGTGCTGGCGCGCGCCCTGGGCAAGCGGCGGGCCGACGTGGTGCTCGCCACCAAGTGGGGCAACGTCATCGACGAGGAGCGCAGGCTGCTCGTCGGCAGCGACGACTCCCCGGCCTACGCCCGGCGCGCGCTGACCGCCTCCCTGCGCCGGCTCGACACCGACCACATCGACCTCTACCAACTGCACCTGTCCGACGCCGACCCCGAGCGGGCCGCCGAACTCCGTGGCGTCTGCGAGGAGTTCGTGCGCGAGGGGCTCATCCGCGCGTACGCCTGGAGCACCGACGACCCCGCGCGGGCCGCCGTCTTCGCCGAGGGCCCCCACTGCGCTGCCGTCCAGCACCGTCTCAACGTCCTGCAGGACGCACCCGAACTCCTGGCCCTGTGCGAGGAGTCGGACCTCGCGAGCATCAACCGCAGCCCGCTCGCCATGGGGTTGCTGACGGGCCGGCACACCTCCGGACAGGCGCTCGGATCCGGTGACATCCGCAACTCCCCGCCCGCGTGGCTGCCGGGCTTCTCCCAGGGCGGGGGCGCCGACGACGAGTGGCTGGGGCGGGTCGAGGCCCTCAGGGACGTCCTCACCAGCGACGGCCGTACGCCCGCCCAGGGCGCCCTCGCCTGGATCTGGGCTCGCAGTCCGCGCACCGTCCCGATCCCGGGCTTCCGGTCGGTCGCCCAGGCGGAGGAGAACGCGGGCGCGATCGCGAAGGGGCCGCTCACCCCCCGGCAACTGGCCGAGGCCGACCGGATACTCGGGCGGTGAGCGGCCCCTGGGAGGCCGCGGGCGCGGATCAGGAGCGCAGGCCGTATCCCTGACCGCCGTAGTGCTGTCCGTACGGCGCCGCATTCGGCTGTCCGTACGGCTGGGCGCCCTGCTGCGCGTACTGCGGGGCAGGGTGTGCCCCGCCGTTCGGTGAGCGGGTCAGCCGACCCGCCTCGATGGTCGCGAGTCGCGGGGCACGGCGGGCGATCGCCGAGTCGTGGGTGACCATGACGAAGGTCAGCCCGTACTGGTGCCACATCCCCTCGAGCAGGGCCTGATGTCGTCGCGGGTGCCCTCGTCGACGTTGCCCGTCGGCTCGTCGGCGAGCAGCACCTTCGGCCGGGTGACCAGTGGCCTGCCGGTGAAGGGTGCCGGCCTGTGCGCGCCCCCTTCGCCCCCTTTTCGCCACGGCGGTTACCCGGTCATGACCTGGCCTTTGCCGCACTTTTGTGACCCCGCTGCCTGTTGGCAAGGGCTCCCTTTGTACGGTCCCGGAATGCGTGATTCCTCTCCGCCTTCGCCGCGTGCCGCGCGCATGTCCCGTCGCGCCGTGCTCGGGCTGTCCGCCACGGTGCCGCTGGCCCTGGCCGCGCCCGCGTCCGCCCTCACCACGGTCGGCGGTGAGCGGCTCGGCCGTTCCGGCGTTCAGGTTCAGGGGGCCGCCGACCTGCCGAAGAGGCTCACCGCACGCTCCTGGATCGTCGCCGACCACCACAGCGGTGAGGTGCTCGCCGCGTACAACGCGCACCGTCCGCTCGCGCCCGCCTCCACGCTGAAGATGCTCTTCGCGGACACCATGCTGACGAAGTTCGCGCCGACGCAGAAGTACAAGGTGACCGAGGCCGATCTCGCGGACATCCCGGCGGGCTCCAGCCTGGTCGGCATCAAGCCGGGGATCACGTACACCGTCGAGCAGTTGTGGCTCGGCGTCTTCCTCCGCTCCGGCAACGACGCGGTCCATGTCCTCAGCCACATGAACGGCGGGATCGCGAAGACCGTCGCGGAGATGCAGGCCAGGGCCGAGGATCTCCAGGCCCTCGACACCCATGTGGTCAGCCCCGACGGCTTCGACCACAAGGGTCAGCTCTCCTCCGCCTACGACCTCACGCTGTTCGCCCGCCACGGCCTGAAGAACGCCGACTTCCGCGGCTACTGCGCGACGAGGACATCCGACTTCCCGACGGGCGGCAGGAAGACCTTCCAGATCCAGAACACCGACCGGCTGCTGACCGGCGCCTGGGGGCTCGGCACCTACAAGGGGCTCATCGGGGTCAAGAACGGTTACACCAGCAATGCGGGCAACACCTTCACCGGCGCCGCCACCCGTGGCGGCCGTACCCTCCTCGCGACCGTCATGCACCCGGAGCCCGGCGGCAACGGCGTCTACCAGGAGACTGCCGCCCTGCTCGACTGGGGCTTCGCCTCCGCCGGTACCGCCCGGGCGGTGGGCGCGCTGGTCACTCCGCTCAGCGCGGGCGGGGCGAAGGTGACGCCCTCGCCGGCGGCTCCGGAGGCGCCGTCCGGCGCGCAGGCCGCCGGCGCGCGGGGCCGCTCGTCGTGGGGGACGGTCGGCGGGGCCGGGGGAGTGATGGCGCTGCTGGCAGGTGGGGCCTACGCGCTGCGCGGGCGCCGGCGGCGGGAGTCGACCGACCAGGGCAGGCACCGCTGATCTACGGGCAGCCGCTCCGTGATCCGGCGCGTACCCCGCGGTCTCCCACGCGAGGTCCACCCCCGTCCGAACCACGGAACGGCTGCCGTCTCCCCCTTGGTGTGGCCTGCGGAGCCCCAGTGCTCCAAGTGTGAAGCTCTGGTGGAGGAGAATCGAGCATAAGCCCGCCACGTGCAAAACGGCACTGAGGGTCACATTCCGTTTGTGCAGGTTGAATGGGTGACCAGGTGGGTCGCGTCAGCCGCGGCCCACGTACGGCAATCGTCGTCGCCAGCACCGTCGCGAACTGCACGTTCGCCTCCAGCGGCAGCTCGGCCATGTGCCGCACGGTGCGCGCCACATCGGAGACGTCCATCACGGGCTCGACCGCGAGTTCCCCGTTCGCCTGCGGGACTCCGCTCGGTATGCGCGCGGTCATGTCGGTCGCCGCGTTGCCGATGTCGATCTGGCCGACCGCGATGCGGTACGGACGCCCGTCCAGGGACAGCGACTTGGTCAGACCGGTCACCGCGTGCTTGGTGGCCGTGTACGCCACCGAGCGCGGGCGGGGCGTGTGCGCCGAGATCGAGCCGTTGTTGATGATCCGGCCGCCCTGCGGCTCCTGCTCCTTCATCTGCCGGTACGCCTCCTGCGCGCACAGGAACGCGCCGTTGAGGTTGGTGTCCACCACGTGCCGCCACGCCTCGTACGACAGGTTCTCGACCGGCACCCCGCCCGGGCCGAACGTGCCCGCGTTGTTGAAGAGCAGGTCGAGCCGGCCGAACCGGTCGCGCACGGCCGCGAACAGGGCCGTCGCATCGCCGGGTTCCGAGACGTCGGCGCGGACGGCCAGGCAGGACCCCTCGGGCACGAGCGCGGCCGTCTCCTCCAGTGTCCCGGTGCGCCGCCCCGCGAGCGTCACCGACCAGCCCGCGCGCAGCAACTCCACCGCGACCGCGCGGCCGATCCCCGAGCCGGCCCCGGTCACCACCGCGATCCTCGACTGCTGGGCAGATTCCATGGCATTCATGGACCCGCAGCGTACGAGGAGAATCCGTCATGCGGAATCCGCCATCCGCCATCCGGTTGTCATCCGCGGCCCCGAGGCCGCGGACCGTGGCTCACGCCGAGGCGAGCTGCGGAGCGGGCTCCTCGCCGGGGTAACGGACGCCGATCCGGTCCCGTATGGCGTCGAGTGTGCGCATCACGGCGAGGGTCCCCTCCAGCGGCACGAGCGGGGACTCGGTTTCGCCGGCCCGCAGCGCTCGCATGACCTCGGTCGCCTCGTGCTTGAGGCTGTTGCGCGGGCCGTCGGAGGGGTCGGCGCGGAACTCCTCGGGGTCGTGTCCGTCGCGCTGCAACACAAAGCGGTCCGGGTAGAAGAAGCCATGTGGAACGTCGATGCGGCCCCGGGAGCCGGTGACCGCCGCGGTGACGGGGGTGCCGCCGTGGATGGAACAGTGCACCGAGGCGAGGGCACCGCTCTCCCAGGAGAGCAGCGCTCCGGTCTGCAGATCGACGCCCTCATCAGAGAGCACCGCTCTCGCGACGACGTCCGAGGGCTCCCCGAGCAACAACTGCGCGAACGACACCGGATACACACCCAGGTCGAGCAGCGCCCCGCCGCCCAGTGCGAGGTCCCGCAACCGGTGCGAGGGAGGAAAGGGGCCGGCGAGCCCGAAGTCGGCCTGGACGCTGCGCACCTCGCCGATCGCTCCGTCGTCGACGAGCGCCTTCAACCGCCGCACCAGCGGATGGCAGTACATCCACATGGCCTCCATCAGGAAGGTGCCACGCTCCTTCGCCAGCGCGACCAGTTCCCCGGCCTCGCGCGCGTTCAGCGTGAACGCCTTCTCGCACAGCACGTTCCGCCCGGCCTCCAGGCACATCCCGGCCGCGGCCCGGTGCGCCGAGTGCGGGGTGGCGACGTACACCACGTCGACGTCCGCGTCCTCGGCAAGCGCGCCCCACCGCCCGTAGGCCCGGGGAATCCCGAACCGTTCCGCGAACGCCTTCGCCGACTCCTCGCTCCGCGAGGCCACCGCCACGATCTCCGCGTCCGGCAGGTCGACCAGATCGGCCGCGAACGCCGAGGCGATCCCCCCGGTCGCCAGGATCCCCCACCGCACCCGTCCGTCCGCCGTCCCCACCATGCCCGCCCCTCGGTACACCGCCCGGCCATCCGTACGAGCTGAGAGCATATGTGGCGGACCGAACGAGGAGGGAGGGGCACATGCCCGAGTGCGGGCGCACCAGGCACGACCGCGACGAGTCCGAAGGCCGCACAACCGGGGCGGGGACGGTGGCACCCGTGACGACGGGCTCCGCATCGGAGTCCGGCGGATCCCTCGCACCGGGCGCCGCTCCGCGCCGTACCGGTCTCCTCGTCACTCTCGTCCTCGGCGGCTTCACCGCAACGCCACCGCCGGCCAGGGACATGTGGCAGCACGCCGGTTCCGCGTCCGCGCTCCTCGGCGCATTCCCCTTCCTCATCGGTGCCGTGGCCTCGCCGCTCGTCGGGATCGCCGGTGCGCACACCGCCGTCCCGACGGCTGTCGTCCAAGCGGCGGCGGCACTGGTGGCCGTCGCCTGCTTCGTGGGACTGTGCCGTCCGTGGAACGAAGGCGCGACCCTGGCGGGTGGGCGAGAGGCCGAGAGTCCGGGGGAGGACAGCTGAGCGCGCCGAGACTGCGCATCGACACCCCGGCGAAGGCCGGGCTGGATCCGGAGGAACTGCGTCTCCTGGTGCGCGAGATCCGCGACGCCCTCGGCGGGGAGCGCCCCTGGGCCGCCGGCGCCGTGGTGGTCGCGGGGCGGGGCCCGGTGATCGCCGTCGAGGCGGCGATGGGCTGGGCGGTCCGGTACACCGCCTATGACGCGGAGACGGACCGGGGAGTGGAACTTCCGCCGGAGGCGCGCGTGCCGGTGACCGTGGGCACGCCCTTCGACGTGGCCTCGCTCACCAAGCTGTTCACGGCGGTCATCGCGGTCCAGCAACTGGAGCGCGGCACCCTGGACATCGACGCGCGGGTCGCGGCCTACCTGCCGGACTTCCAGGCGGCGGCGGAGCACGGCATCACCGTGCGCCAGGTGCTGACGCACACCTCCGGGCTGCGGCCGGAACTCCCGCTGTACGACTGCGCCTCGTACGCGGCGCGACTCGCGCTGCTGCGGGCGGAGGCACCGGTGGGCATGCCCGGTACCTACTGCTACTCGGACCTGAACATGCTGCTCCTGCAGTTCGTCCTGGAACGTGTCACCGGGCGCACGCTCGATGTGCTCGTGGGGGACTGCATCACCCGGCCGCTCGGGATGACGGCGACGGGGTTCGGACCGAGCCCGGAGGCGGCGGCGACCGAGGACCAGCGGCGGCCGTGGGCCAAGGCGGACCGGGGGATGCTGCGCGGTGCGGTCCACGACGAGAACGCCTGGGCGCTCGGTGGGGTGGCCGGCCATGCAGGCCTGTTCTCCACGGCGCGCGACCTGGCCGTCTTCTGCCGCACGCTGCTCGCGGGCGGTTCGTACGGGCCCGCGCGCATCCTGGGCCCCGACTTCGTCGACCTGATGCTGGCCCCGCCCGGGCTCGGGTTCGAGGTCGACCAGCCGTGGTTCATGGGGGAGCTGGCGGGCGGGGGCGCGGCGGGACACACCGGTTTCACGGGCACGTCACTGGTCCTGGACCCGGCGACGGACACGTTCCTCGTCCTCCTGGCGAACACGGTCCACCCTCGCCGCAGGGACCCGGACAACCGGGTGCGGGTCGCGGCGGCGGATCGGCTGGCGCGGGCCGTCCGGGGCACCTGAGAGAATCGGCGGGTGAACGCCCCCGTCTCCCCAGCCGACACCCTCCGCGCCGCCCTCGCCGGGCTGCTGGACGGGCTGCCGCCCCGGCAGGCCGCACAGGCCGTGGACCGGCTGATCGCCAACTACCGGGGACGGACCCCGACCGACGCACCGGTGCTGCGGGACCGTGCGGACGTGGTCGCGTATGCCGCGTACCGGATGCCCGCGACATTCGAGGCGGTGTGCGCGGCACTGGAGGCCTTCGCGGACGCCGTGCCGGGATGGGTGCCGACGGGCCATGTGGACGTCGGCGGCGGGACCGGCGCCGCGACCTGGGCCGTGAGCGCGACCTGGGACGGGGAGCGGCCGGTCACCGTGCTCGACTGGGCCGAGCCGGCGCTCGCGCTGGGTCGGGAGATCGCCGCGGCGAACCCCGCGCTGAAGGCCGCAGAGTGGCACCGCGCCCGTATCGGATCGGCGCTGAGTATCGAGACCACCGATCTCGTCACGGTCTCGTACGTCCTCGGTGAGCTGACCGAGGACGACCGCGCCCATGTCGTCGGCGCCGCGGCCGCCGCCGCACAGGCCGTCGTGATCGTGGAGCCCGGCACCCCGGACGGCTACGCCCGCGTCATCGAGGCACGCGACCGCCTGATCGAGGCCGGTTTCCAGGTGGCGGCGCCCTGCCCGCACAGCGCCGCCTGCCCCATCGTCCCCGGCGAGGACTGGTGCCACTTCTCGGCCCGGGTCAGCCGTTCGTCGCTGCACCGGCAGGTCAAGGGCGGCTCGCTGGCTTACGAGGACGAGAAGTTCAGCTACGTCGCCGCGGCACGCTTCCCGGTGGCGCCGGCCGCCTCCCGGGTCGTCCGCAGACCGCAGATCCGCAAGGGCCAGGTGCTCCTGGAGCTGTGCGGCCCGGACGAGTCCCTGCACCGCGAGACGGTGACCAAGCGGCACGGTCCGCTCTACCGGGCGGCTCGCGACACGGACTGGGGAGACGCCTGGCCGCCACTGACCGAGGAGGGCTGACACGGCTCCCGGGCACGGCCCCCGGCTCCTACTGACCGGGTTTTCGTTCGGATATGTCCTGTGAAATTCTGACATCACCCCTATTGGAGGTCCCCGGCCTGCATCGCCCCACCCCGGATGTGGGCTCCGGTCACCCGAGGCGCAGGATGGTGGGACCATAAGGCATGCAGTCCGCACCACAGCAGCGAGGCGAGGGGATAGATGAGCGCAGAGTTCGGCCGCCGCAGGGGCGGGCAGGGCAGGATCTCCCAGTGGCTGCGCGGACGGCGTCCCGCCCGTCTCAAGGAGGACGCCGGGGACGGCGGCCGTGAGGCGATGCTGCTGGCTGCCGCCGCCGCGGGGCTGCCGCTCGCGCCCGCCGCTCACCCGGTCGGCTACCGGTGCTCCTGCGACCGCGTCGGCTGCCCGACGCCCGCCCGCCACCCGGTCTCCTTCGCCTGGCAGACGCAGTCCACCACCGATCCGGCGCAGGTGGAGCGCTGGGTCCGGCACCTGCCGCAGGCGAACTTCATCACCGCCACCGGGATGGTCCACGACGTGCTGGACGTCCCGCGCGAGGCCGGCGAGGAGGCCCTGGAACGGCTGCTCGGATCCGGCGTCGAGGTGGGTCCGGTCGCCGCGACCGGTGACGGGCGGACGCTGTTCTTCACGCTGACGCGCGGTACGCCCGAGGACGAGGACGAGTGGTGGCCCTGCGAACTGGACTGCCACCCGGAGACGATGGACGAGCACCCGGGGCTGCGCTGGCACTGCCGGGGCTCGTACGTGCTTCTGCCGCCCGCGCAGCTGCCGGGTGACCTGGCGGTGGAGTGGGTACGGGGGCCGGAGCACCCGCTGCCGGATCCGCTGAGCCTGCTCGAGGTGCTGACCGACGCGTGTGCGCGGTATGCCGGGAACGAGGCCGAGCTGGCCGGCTGGCCGCACCGGGGCTGAGCCCCGGCACCGCGCCCTTGCTTCCCTACTCCCCCTTCGCCCCCGTCAGCCCCTCCACCCGGCTCAGGAACTTCACCTGGCCCCGCGTGGGGTCCAGCACCGCCTGGTTGGAGACGAACTCCAGGGTCAGGGACTGCTTGACCTCACCCGTCAGCAGCGCATTGATGTTCCGGTCGGTGACGGTGATGTTCACGCCCGGCGCGGCCGTCTGCTTCTCGAAGTGGCGGGTCGCGAAGAAGACGAGTGCGCCGCCGTCCGTGGTGCGCAGCCCCACCGGGGCGTAGTCGCCGTGCGTCAGCGGTTCGTCGAGATACTGCCGGGCGAGCCCCGGCTTGCTGGCGTTCTTCAGCCGCGTGGCGCGCCATTTCGAGGTGTGCGTGCCGGGTGCGAACGTGTCCCCGCCGGACTTGAGGTAGGCCGTGTAGGCCGAGCCGAGCGTGCGGGGCTGCACCGCGAGCGCCGCGTCGTCGGCGGAGACGGGTTCGGCCCAGCCGTCCTCGTCCTTCTTGAACGCCGGTACGTCACCGGCCGCGAGGATCGTCAGATACGACACCTCCCACACCTTGTTCGCGTCGGAGCGGGTGAAGACGAGCAGCCAATGGGCTTCGGCGCTGCCCTTGTTGGCATGGGTGTCGGCGACGAACCAGCGTGGCCAGCCCGCCTTCGCGGGAATGGTGAACTTCGGGTCGGTCAGCTTCAGCGGGACGTGGCTCGGGTTGCCGGCGGGGTTGTTCTTGTGGCCCGCGTCCAGCTTGCCGCCGTCGATGGCGGCGAGCGCGCCGGTGACCCGGTCCGCGTCCTGGGAGCGGTCGTACGCCTTGTCCGCCTTGTTGTACGCGGTGACGAAGTCCTGGAGCGCGCGGGCCGCTTCGGCACGTGTGGCCGTCGGCACGACCTCCCGCTCGCCGTGGACCACGACGCAGCCGCTCGCCGTCACGGCGACGGTGGCGGCCGTCGCGGTGGCCAGGGCGAACCGGTTGAGACTACGAAGCGTTCGAGGGCTGCGATCCCCGCGATCCCTGCTCATCAGTGACCTTCACCTTCCCCTTCCCGGAGGCGAACCCTACCGGGGCGAGGAAGACGGCGAGTGTGAGGACCAAATACAGAGCCCACACCGTGATCTGAAGAACCGTCGGGTCGGGCTGGAAGTTGAACACTCCCTTGAGGAGGGTGCCGTACCAGCTGTCCGGCGGGATGGTGCCGCTGATGTCGAAGGCCAGGTTCGTCAGGCCGGGGAGCCAGTCGGCCTCCTGCAGGTCGTGGAAGCCGTAGGCGAGCACGCCCGCCGCGACGACGACCAGCATGCCGCCCGTCCACGTGAAGAACTTGGCGAGGTTGATCCTCAGGGCGCCGCGGTAGAACAGCCAGCCGAGGAGTACCGCGGAGGCCAGACCCAGGGCCACACCGATCAGCGGGCGCGGAGTGCCGTCGCTCGCCGCGTGCACCGACGCCCACACGAACAGCGCGGTCTCCAGACCCTCGCGGCCCACGGCCAGGAACGCGGTGGCGACCAGCGCGCCCGTGCCCATCGCCAGGGCCGCGTCCAGCCTGTTGTGCAGTTCGCTCTTCAGATGCCGGGCTGTGCGCCGCATCCAGAAGACCATCCAGGTCACGAGGCCGACCGCGACGATCGACAGCGAGCCGCCGAGCGCCTCCTGCGCCTGGAACGTCAGCTCCTGGGAGCCGAATTCGAGTGCGCAGCCGAAGCCCATGGCGAGGGCGACCGCGACGGCGATGCCGATCCAGATCGGCTTGAGGGCGTCCCGGCGGCCCGTCTTGACCAGATAGGCGATCAGAATGCAGACGACGAGACTGGCTTCCAGCCCTTCGCGCAGGCCGATCAGGTAGTTGGAGAACACTGGCTACGCCTCCTCGGTGAGCAGTGACCGGCCCCACCAGTCGTCCTTGTCCCGGACGCCTGGCGGGATCGCGAAGACCGCCGAACCCACGTGCTGGATGTACTCGTTGAGCGCGTCGGTCGCCGACAGCTTGCGCTGGAGCGGGATGAATCCCCTGCGTATGTCGCGCTGGTAGGCGAGGAAGAACAGGCCCGCGTCCAGGCGTCCGAGTCCGTCCGTGCCGTCGGTGAAGGAGTAGCCCCGGCGCAGAATCGTGACCCCGCCGTTGGAGTCCGGGTGCGCGAGCCGCACGTGCGCGTCGGGCTTCATCGCCTTCAGGAACGGCTCGTCGTGCTCCTTCGCCTTGCCGACTGGGGCGCCCTCGCCCTTGTCGCGGCCGAAGACGTCCTCCTGCTCCTGCAGGGAGGTACGGTCCCAGGTCTCGATGTTCATGCGGATGCGCCGGGCGACGAGGTACGAGCCTCCGGTCATCCAGTCGGGGCCGTCGCCTTCGCCGGCCCACACGAACTTCTTCAGCCGGTCCGTCTCGGTGCCCGCGATGTTGCGCGTACCGTCCTTGAACCCCATGAGATTGCGCGGGGTCTGAGCGTCCGGGGTCGTCGAGGAGGTCTTGCCGAAGCCGAGCTGGGACCAGCGGACGGCGACCTTGCCGAAGCCGATGCGGGCCAGGTTGCGGATCGCGTGCACGGCCACCTGCGGGTCGTCCGCGCAGGCCTGGATGCAGAGGTCGCCGCCGGTGCGGGACTTGTCCAGGTTGTCGCCGGGGAACTGGGGCAGGTCGACCAGTGCTTCCGGTCGCTTGTCCGCCAGCCCGAACTTCTCGAAGAACGACGGCCCGAACCCGATCGTCAGCGTCAGCCGCGACGGCTTGAGGCCGAGAGACTCGCCGGTGTCGTCCGGCGGCGCCTCGGGGAGCCCCCCGTACGCGCCGTCGCCGACCGTCCGGCCCGCGGTCATGCGCCGGGCGGCCGCGGTCCAGTCCTTGAGCATCTGGACGAACTCGGCGCGGTCGTCGGTCTGCACGTCGAACGCGGCGAAGTGCAGCCGGTCCTGCACCGGCGTGGCGATGCCCGCCTGGTGTGCGCCGTGGAAGTCGACCGCGACGCCCGTCGCGGTTCCGGCGGGGTCCACGTCGTTGCCCGTACGCGTCATCGCCACCGCACTGCCGGCCGCGGCGGCGCCGAGCGCGAGGCCCGCGCCGCCCCAGCCGATCAGCGCACGCCGCGAAGGACTCGCGGTGCCTTGGGTCTCGGTCATGCTCGTCCTTACTTCACAACGGTGGCGGCGAGCTTGGACAGCGGTTCGGCGAGCGCGTTCACCTTGTCCGACAGCTCCTTGCGCTGATCCTCGGTGACCTTGTCATATGAGACGAAGTCGTACTGCGACGGGTCCGTCCGGTACTTGTCGAGCAGCGTGTTCAGGGCGGAGAACTGCTGGTCGAGCTCGGTCGTCAGCGCCGCGTCGTTCTTCGTCGCGACCGGCTTCAGCAGCTCGTACGCCTTCTGCGCGCCCTCGACATTGCCCTTGAAGTCGACCAGGTCGGTGTGCGAGTAGCGGTCCTCCTCGCCGGTGACCTTGCCGGTGGCGACCTCGTCGAGCAGTTCCTTGGCGCCGTTGGCCATGGAGGTCGGGGTGATCTCGGCCTTGCCGACCCGCTCCTGCCAGTCCTTCAGGTCGGTCACCAGCTGGTCGGCGAGTGTCTTCTCCTCGTCGCCGATCTTCTTGTCCTCCCAGAGGGCCTTCTCCAGGCGGTGCCAGCCGGTCCACTTCTGGCCCTGTTCCAGGCCGTCGGCGCGGACATCGACCTTTGGGTCGATGTCACCGAAGGACTCGGCGACCGGCTCGGTGCGCTCCCACCCGATGCGGGAGGTGGCATAGGCCTTCTTGGCGGCCTCGAGGTCGCCGTCCTTGATGGCCTTGGCGAAGGCCTCGACCCGCGGCACCGTCTCGTCGGCCTGGTCCTGCGCGTACCGGCGGTAGTCGGCGACCGCCGTGTCCAGCTTCGGGTCCCGCTTGGCGGCCGAGCCGCCGGTGACCGTGAGCTGCTGCCGCACGCCGTGGCCCTTCATGCCCGGGCGGCAGGCGATCTCGTACGAACCGGCCTTCACCTCGGCCGTCAGCGTGTACTTGGTACCCGGGCCGATGTTCTCCTTCTCCGAGACGATCCGGTCGTCCGGGAAGAGGATCTCCACCTCGGTGGCCTTGGAGCCCTTGTTCTCGATCTGCAGTGTGACTTGGCCGGCCGGAACCGACTTGGCGGACGTGTCGCACTGGGAGTCGGCTGCGGTCACCTGGATTGCGTCGCCGTCCTTGGCCTCGCTTTTCGCCGTGCAGGCCGTGATGGCGGTCAGAGCGGCCACTGTGGCGGCGGCGGTGACGGTGAGTCGGACGGCTCGCATACGGGCTCCAAGCGGAAGCGGTGTGGTGAGGCTGACCTAAGTTACCTGAGCCTTACCTCACTCGCACCCACCCGGGTGGCAATTCGACTCTCACGAAAAGATCACAGAAACGGCTTGGTCACGCCGACTCAAAGCGGACACCAAGACTTGGTCAAGGGGGACTCAACCGGGTGTGACCCGGACCGGTCGCCTGCGGCCGGTCCCTGGCCGCTCTCGTCGCGCACCTCACCACCGGCGCGACGCCCCCGAGCCCAGCTCCGGAGCGGCACGAGGCACGCCACCACTGACCGGTCGCCGCACTAGGCGCTCAGCGGGATCTCCTCGCTCAGGGCCCGAAAGACCGCGGTGTTGAGGGTGTACGCCCGCTTGCACTCGGCGATGATCCGCTGCTTCTCCAGTTCGTCCGCCGGGATCTCGTCCAGGAGCGTCCGGTACCCCTTCCTGAACGCCGCCGCATCGGGGATTCCCTCGAAGACATAGAACCGGACCCCATCGCCCTTTCGGGTGAAGCCCCATGTCCTCTCCGCCGTGACGCGGATGATCTGGCCGCCGGCGAGGTCGCCGAGGTAGCGGGTGTAGTGGTGGGCGACGTACCCGCCGGGCCACCGCTCGGCGCACTCCTGTACGCGCGCCGCATAGGCCCGGGTCACAGGCAGCGCGGTGAGGCTCGTCCGCCAATCGGGTCCGCGCAGATGGGCGAGATCGCGTTCCAGCTCGGTCCGCCGGAACAGCTCCGGCTGTACGAAGGGGCCCGCCACCGGGTCGCCCGCCAGCCGTCGGGCCCCGGCCTCCAGCGCCCCGTACACGAACCACAGCTGCTCGGTGTACCGCGTGTACGCCTCGACCCCGAGCCTGCCGTCGAGCAGGTCGGTGATGAACGTCGAGGTGTTCGCCTCCCGGTGCTGCTCGAGCGACGCGGTGCGAAGGAGCGAGGAGAACGCCGTGGGGGAGGTGTCCGGCGGGGTCATGAGGCCTCCAGCATTTTCCCGACAGTCTGTCGGGAAAACAGTACCCACTGCCGCGGGCGAGGCCACGCGAAAGAGCCCGCTCCGTGGACGGAGCGGGCTGACAGAGGTACGTGCGGGAGCCGTCAGGGCAGGGTCAGGATCTCCGCTCCGGTGTCCGTGACGACCAGCGTGTGCTCGAACTGGGCGGTGCGTCTGCGGTCCTTCGTCACCACGGTCCAGCCGTCGTCCCACATGTCGTACTCGTATGTGCCGAGTGTGAGCATGGGCTCGATGGTGAAGGTCATTCCGGGCTGCATCACGGTGGTGGCGTGCGGGCTGTCGTAGTGCGGGATGATCAGCCCGGAGTGGAACGACGAGTTGATCCCGTGTCCGGTGAAGTCCCGCACGACGCCGTATCCGAACCGCTTGGCGTACGACTCGATCACCCGCCCGATGACGTTGATCTGGCGACCGGGCCTGACGGCCTTGATCGCTCGGTTGAGGGCCTCGCGGGTCCGCTCGACCAGCAACCGGGACTCGTCGTCCACGTCCCCGACGAGGTAGGTGGCGTTGTTGTCGCCGTGCACGCCCCCGATGTAGGCCGTCACGTCGAGGTTGATGATGTCGCCGTCGCGCAGGACCGTGGAGTCCGGGATGCCGTGGCAGATGACCTCGTTGATCGAAGTGCACAGCGACTTGGGGTAGCCGCGATAGCCCAGCGTCGACGGGTAGGCGCCGTGGTCGCACATGTACGCGTGCGCGACCCGGTCCAGCTCGTCCGTGGTGACGCCCGGTGCGATGAGCTGCGCGGCCTCGGCCATCGCCTGCGCCGCGATCCGTCCGGCGACGCGCATCGCCTCGACGGTCTCGGGCGTCTGCACCTCGGGACCGTTGTAGGGGGTCGGCGCGGGCTTGCCGACATACTCCGGGCGACGGATGTTTCCGGGGACCGAACGGGTGGGAGACAGCTCTCCTGGTACGAGCAGCGACTGGCCAGACATGCCAGCGAGTCTAACCACCGGCTGTGCGGGAACATGGCCCTGGTGAAAGGAGCTCCTGCGATGGCGCTGTTCAAGAAGCGGACGGCCGGGAAGCCGGGCGAGTGGTACTACTGCCTGGTCCACCGCAAGGTCGAGGAGGGACCGGAGTGCCCCGCGAAGGACCGCTTCGGGCCGTACGCGTCCCGTGAGGAGGCGCAGCACGCGATGGAGATCGCGCGCGAGCGGAACGAGGAGTGGGAGACGGATCCCCGGTGGCACGACGCGCCCGCGGGGGAGCGGGAGGACGACTGAGACGACCGAGCGGTCCGGGCGGACGGCGCGGGCGGGGAGGCCCTCAGCCCGCCGTTCCCGTCCGCCCGGCCCTCAGCCGCACCGCGTGCTCGTTCGTGCGGACGTCGTAGCGCATCAGGCCCGGGAGACGCAGGGCCAGCAGGGCCACCGCGGCCGTACACAGCAGGCCGCCCGACCAGACCGACGTACGCACGCCTCGCCACGCCGCCATGCCACCCGAGCGCACCTGGCCCAGCTGCGGACCCACCGAGTACGACAGCAGCTCGATGCCGGCCAGGCGACCACGCAGCTCGTCGGGGATCGTCTGGTTCCACATCGCTCCCCGGAAGATTCCGCTGACCATGTCGAAACCGCCCGCCAGGGCCAGGAAGAACAGCACCAGCCAGACGTTCCGCGCGATGCCCGCCGCCGCGATCGCGAGCCCCCATCCGGCCGCCGCGAGGACCACCGCCCGGCCGTGCCGGTGGATCCGTGACGTCCAGCCGCCGGTCAGCGACACCAGCAGCGATCCGGCCGGCACGGCCGCGTACAGCAGTCCCAGCGACCACTCGGCGTGCAGTTCGTCCGCGAGGAAGGGCAGCACCGCCAGCGGCATCGCGAAGAACATCGCGGCGAGGTCGACGACATACGTCCCCAGGAGCTCCTTGCGGCTCCACGCATAGCGCGCGCCCTGCGCGATCGACCGCAGCGACGGCTTGGCCGCCATGGGGGTCTCCCCGCTCGAGCGAAGTCGAGAGTGGGGGAGGGCGGCGGGTGACGCGGCCAGCCGCAGGCACAGAACGACCGACACCACGAAGGTCAGGACGTCGGCCCCGTAGGCCGCGCCGAGCCCGGCGTAGGCGACGACCACGCCCGCCAGCGCCGGGCCCGCGACCCCGCCGACGGTCCAGCGCAGCGAATTGAGCAAGGCGGCGGCCGGGAGGTGCTCGTGCGCGACGATCCGCGGGATGAGGGAGTCGAGCGCGGGGCGCTGGAGGGCGCCGAGGGCGGAGGCGAGGGCCGCGACGAGGTACAGGGGCCAGACGGCGGGCTCCGGCAGCAGCGCGTTCAGCAGCAGCACCGCGGACAGCAGCCCCTGCCCAGCCTCGGTGGAGAGGATCAGCTTCCGCTTGTCATGAGCGTCCGCGAGCGCGCCGCCGTAGAGACCGAAGACGATCAGCGGTACGAGCTCGACGGCACCGATCGCGCCCACGGCCGCCGCCGAGCCGGTGAGGTCCTTCACCTGCACCGGCACCGCGACGAAGGTGAGGAAGGTGCCGAAGTTGCTGATCAGCCCGGCCAGCCACAGCCTGCGGAAGTCCGCCGACGCGTGCCAGGGCGCGAGATCGGGGAGCAGGGCGCGCGGCCTCGAGAGGCCGGCGGGGCCGGCGGCCTCGCCCGCGGAGGCCGCGGACGGCGGCGGTGCTGACACGGGCGGAGCGGGGGCGTCGTCGGTCACGACGGGCCATGCTCAGCGGACCCGGCGCCCGGGGCAACCGCTTTTCCCGGCGCTCACCACCGCGGCGGCGGTGGCGACGTCAGCTGATCGGCCAGGCGGGACAGGCGGTCCCGCAGGCGCCGGCGTCCGCGGGGGGCCGGCAGCGAGTTCTCCCCGGCCGCGGCGCTCACCAGGTGCTGCACCGTGTCCAGGTCGAGGTCCGTGTCCTGCGGCACCGCCAGTGACTCGTGGGCCATGGCCGCGAGATCGCGGTCCCCGGTGTCCAGCGCCAGGACCGTCGCCCCGGCCCGGCGCGCGTCGTGGACCCGCTCCAGGAGCCCGGACCCTGGACCGGCGGGCGACACCACCAGCAGCGTCTCACCGCGCCGTGCCGCCGACAGCCGTCCTAGCCCCACGGCCAGATGTGCCGGATCCGTGGCCCGCGCCGCGTGTCGCACCAGCGTCGGGGACAGCTCCGGCGTCCCCGACCAGGCCGCCTCGTCGACCAGATGGGCCGCCAGATGCCAGGGCTCGTACTCCTCGGTGCCCACGAGCAGCAGCCCGCCCCCGTACGACACCACGGATCCTCGCAGGGTCCCCGCGAACTGCCGCGTGGCGCCCAGCCACTCGGTCCCGGCGAGCACTTCCCGCAGCAAGGCGACCCGTACGGCATCCATACGGAAACATCCTGCCGCAACCGGCCACTCGTGACCCCGAGTTCACCCTGAATTCGCCCGACGCGGGCAGGGAGCCCCGCCATCGGGCACAGGACCTGATGGACGAACCACGAAAGACCGGCCGAGGAGCCCCCATGACCGAAGCCTCCGTCCCCTTCCGCGCAGGCCGCGAAGGCTACGCCAGTTACCGGATCCCAGCCGTCGTCACCACCGGCACCGGTACCCTCCTCGCGTTCTGCGAGGGACGAGTGACCTCGGCCGCCGACCACGGGCACATCGACATCGTGCTGCGGCGGTCCACGGACGGCGGCCGCAGCTGGGGCCCGCAGCTGACCGTCGCCCGCAACGGCTCCGACCTCGCCGGCAACCCCGCCCCGGTCGTCCTGGACACCGGTCGCGTCCTGCTCGTTCACGTCCGGGCGGCGGGCGGCGCCACCGAGGGCGCCGTCCTGCGCGGCGAGGTCGACACAGCCGACGGGCGCCGCGTCTGGGTGCAGCACAGCGACGACGACGGGCTCACCTGGTCCGCGCCGCGCGAGATCACCGCGCAGGTGAAGAAGGAGGACTGGCGGTGGTACGCCACCACCCCCGGTCACGGCCTCCAGCTGAGCACCGGCCGGGTCGTCGTGCCCGGCAACCACAGCCTCCCGCCCGCGGGCACCGACACCGGCGCCGAGCCGAAGCACTACACCGGCCACTGCCTGCTCAGCGACGACCGCGGCGAGAACTGGTACCTCGGCTACCTCGACGAGAGCACGGACGGCTACATCAACGTCAACGAGACCTCCGCCGCCGAACTCCCCGACGGGCGCGTCTACTTCAACACCCGCACCGACTCCCGGTCACCGGGCCGCCGTGCCGACGCCCACTCGGAGGACGGCGGCCGGACCCTGGTCAGGCCCTTCCGCCCGCAGGCCGGGCTCGTCGCACCCGTCTGCCAAGGCAGCGTCCTCCAGCTCCGCGCGCCCGACCTGCTGCTCTTCTCCGGACCCGCGGACCCCGCCTCCCGGGCCCTGATGACCGTGCGCGTCTCCACCGACGCCGGTGTCACCTGGCGGTCCGCATACACCGTCGACGGGCTGCCCGCTGCCTACTCCGACCTCGTACGCGTCGACGCCGAGACCGTCGGCCTGCTCTACGAGACGGGCGACTTCGGCGCGTACGAGACGATCACCTTCCGCCGTGTCCCTGTAACGGCTCTCACCTGAGCGGCGGGCGGGGCGGCTGCGCACGTAGAGTCGGCTCATGACCTCTACCGACAGTGCACCCAACGCCGCCGCCAAGGACCCCTGGGACCTTCCCGACGTCTCCGGGCTCGTCGTCGGCGTGCTCGGCGGTACCGGGCCGCAGGGCAAGGGCCTGGCCTACCGGCTCGCCCGGGCCGGCCAGAAGGTGATCATCGGCTCGCGCGCCGCGGAGCGCGCCCAGGCCGCCGCCGAGGAGATCGGCCACGGCGTCGAGGGCGCCGACAACGCCGAGGCCTCCCGGCGCAGCGACGTCGTGATCGTCGCCGTGCCGTGGGAGGGCCACGGGAAGACGCTCGAGTTCCTGCGCGAGGTGCTGGCCGGCAAGCTCGTCGTCGACTGCGTCAATCCGCTCGGCTTCGACAAGAAGGGCGCGTACGCGCTCAAGCCGGAGGAGGGCAGCGCCGCCGAGCAGGCCGCCGCGCTGCTGCCGGACTCGCGGGTCACCGCCGCCTTCCACCATCTGTCCGCCGTGCTCCTGCAGGACCCCGAGGTCGAGCAGATCGACACCGACGTCATGGTCCTCGGCGAAGAGCGCGCCGACGTGGAGATCGTCCAGGCCCTCGCCGGACGCATCCCCGGCATGCGCGGGATCTTCGCGGGCCGGCTGCGCAACGCCCATCAGGTCGAGTCCCTCGTGGCGAACCTGATCTCCGTCAACCGGCGGTACAAGGCACACGCCGGCCTGAGAGTGACCGACGTGTAGTGGGCGCACGGGCATGGGGGAGACTGGACGCCGTACGACCACGCCGTCCGTCCGTCAGGAGCCGACCCCATGCCCCGCCTCGCCCTCTACACCCTCGCCGTGTGCATCCTCTCCGTCGCGGCGGCCGTCGTCTCCTTCGCCGAGGGCAGCTGGCTGGGGATCGTCTGGGTGCTGCTCGCGGGTCTTTCGTCCAACATGGCCTGGTACTACCTGCGGCGCGGCAAGGCCGCCCGGAGCCGCTCGGTCAGCGACTGACCTGGCAGAACTCGTTGGTGCCCTGCCAGAAGCGGTAGAGCTCCTGGCCGCAGTAGCGGTCGAAGTCCTCGATGCCCATGCCGCGCAGGATCGAGTCGATCGCGTCGAAGAAGACGTTGTTGACCGACGGGACCCACAGCAGCGCGAACACGAACAGCAGGCCGAACGGCGCGAAGGGCTCCACCTGCCGCTTGACGTTGTACGACAGCCAGGGCTCGATGACTCCGTAGCCGTCCAGGCCCGGCACCGGCAGGAAGTTCAGGATCGCTGCCGTCACCTGCAGCAGTGCCAGGAAGGCCAGGGCGAACCGGAAGTCCTGCGGCACGCCGTCCAGCGCATGCAGCCAGAACGGGGCCGTGCACACGAGCGCGAACAGGACGTTCGTCAGCGGGCCCGCCGCGGAGATCAGGCTGTGCCGCCAGCGCCCCCGGATGCGGCCCCGCTCGATGAACACCGCACCGCCCGGCAGGCCGATCCCGCCCATGATCACGAAGATCACCGGCAGCACGATGCTCAGCAGCGCGTGTGTGTACTTCAGCGGATTGAGGGTGAGATAGCCCTTCGCTCCGACCGAGATGTCGCCGCTGTGCAGGGCGGTGCGCGCGTGCGCGTACTCGTGCAGACACAACGACACGATCCAGGCGGCCGTCACGAACAGGAACACGGCCACCCCGGGCTGCGCGGCGAAACCGCTCCAGGTGGCCCATCCGGTGACCGCCGTCACGGCCAGGATCCCGACGAAGACGGGGCTGACCCTCCGGTCGCTGTGGCGGGTGGCGGCGGTGGTCATGGGACTCCTGAGAGCATCGGGTGGCAGCAGTGGCGGGTCGACCGTACCGGTGACGGGGGAAGAACGTCCTGCGGACGACCCCGGGTTCCTGCTCGGCAGGCTGTCATCGAGTCGACCGAGGAGGTGGCCATGACGATCGCCGGCGACCGGGTCGAGTCCAGCCGGACCCTGCTGACCCGTCCTGTGGACGGCGAGTGCCCGCACGAAGGGTCCGGTGCGTCCGGCGACCAGATCGAGATCCCCGTCGCCGACCGGACCCTGCTCCTCGACTCCTTGCGCTTCATACGGGTCTGAAACCCGGAGGCGGCCCCCCGGCGGCCCCGGAGACAATGGACCCCGTGCGCTATCGCATTCTCGGCACCACCCAGGCACTTCGCACCGACGGCAGCCCCGTCCCGGTCGGCGGGGCACGGCTGCGTGCCCTGCTCACCGTGCTCGCCCTGCGGCCCGGCCGGGCCGTCCCCGCCGTCCTCCTCGTCGACGAGGTGTGGGACGACGACCTGCCCGCCGACGCCACCGGCGCCCTGCAGGCGCTGGTGGGGCGACTGCGCCGGACACTCGGGGCGGACACGGTCGAGTCCGTGGACGGCGGCTACCGGCTGGCCGCGGCGCCGGACGACGTCGACCTCCACCATTTCGAGCGGCTCGCCGCGGAGGGCCTGGCCGCTCTGGCCGATGGCGACCCGGCGAAGGCGGCGGTCGTCCTCGACGACGCCCTCGCCCTGTGGCACGGACCCGCCCTCGCCGACCTCCCGGACCGCACGGCCGAGGCGGCCCGCTGGGAGACCCGCCGCCTCGACGTGCGCCGCGCCCGCCTGGCCGCGGCCCTCGCCCTCGGGCACGGCGAGCAGCACCTGCCCGAGCTGACCGCCCTGTGCGACCTCCATCCGCTGGACGAGCCCCTCCAGGCGCTGCGCCTGCGCGCACTGCGCGACGCGGGCCGCACGGCGGAGGCACTGGCCGCGTACGAGGACGTACGGCGCCTGCTCGCGGACCGCCTGGGCTCCGACCCGGGACCGGAACTGCGGTCCCTCCACGGAGAGTTGCTGCGGAGCCAGGAGGCGGTGCCGTCCCGTGCCCTGCCGCACGCCCGCACCGCCGAACCGGAGGGCGCCCTTCCCGCACCCGCGCACCCCGGCAACCTCCGCGCCCGCCTCACCTCCTTCGTCGGGCGGGACGCCGACATCGACACCCTGCGGGACGACCTCGCCGGCGCCCGGCTCGTCACCCTGCTCGGGCCCGGCGGAGCCGGGAAGACCCGGCTGTCGCAGGAGGCCGCCGAGGCCGTGGCGCACCTGGTGCCGGACGGGGTGTGGCTGGCCGAGCTGGCGCCGGTGGACGACCCTCAGGCCGTTCCCGAGGCAGTGCTCACCGCCGTCGGGGCACGCGAGACCGTGCTGCGCGGTGCCGGTGCCGAGGAGATGCGCGCCGCCGCCGAACGGCACGACGACCCCCTCGTCCGGCTCGCCGAGCACTGCGCGCGGCGCCGCATGCTGCTCATCCTCGACAACTGCGAGCACGTCGTGGACGCCGCCGCCCGGCTGGTCGAACACCTCCTCCAGCACAGCCCCGGTCTTACGGTCCTCGCCACCAGCCGGGAGCCCCTCGGCGTACCGGGGGAGTCGCTGCGGCCGGTGGAACCGCTGCCGCAGCCGTACGCGCTGAAGCTGCTCGCCGACCGCGGCGCCGCCGCCCGGCCCGGCTTCCGCATCGAGGACGACCCCGAGGCCGCGGCAGAGATCTGCCGCCGCCTGGACGGACTGCCGCTCGCCATCGAACTGGCGGCCGCCCGGCTGCGGATGCTGTCGCCGCGCCAGATCGCCGACCGGCTCGACGACCGCTTCCGGCTGCTCACCTCCGGCAGTCGCACCGTGCTGCCACGGCAGCAGACCCTGCGGGCCGTCGTCGACTGGTCCTGGGACCTCCTCGACACGGACGAGCGCACGGTGCTGCGCCGGCTGTCCGTCTTCTCCGGTGGCTGCGACCTCACCGCGGCCGAGGCCGTGTGCGGGCCCATCGCGCTGGAGGCGCTCGGCTCCCTCGTCGACAAGTCCCTGGTGGTGGCCGCGCCCTCGGGCGACGGGGAGATGCGTTACCGGCTCCTGGAGACCGTCGCCGAGTACGCGGGCGAGCGGCTCGAGGAGTCCGGCGAGCGGGCCGACGCCGAGCGCGCCCACCTCACGTACTACCGCGAACTGGTCCGCACCACCGACCCGTTGCTGCGCGCATCGGGTCAGGGCGCCGCGATCGACCGGCTGGAGCTGGAGTACGAGAACCTGCGCACCGCCCTGCGCCGCGCCGTAGCGACCCGCGACGAGCACGAGGCGCTCTGCCTGCTCCTCTCCCTGGCCTGGTACTGGCAGATGCACGATCAGCGCACCGAGGCCCGCACCTGGTCCACCGCGGTCATCGCCCTCGGCCCCGATCCCTTCACGGCCCCTGCCCGGCCGGTGCCGGACATTGCCGAGACATGCACCGACAGCCCGCCGCCGATGCGCCCGGAGATCCTCGAGGAGGCCCGGCGCGGTGCTCATCTCGTCCACCTCGCCTGCATGGACATGGATCACAAGGCGTGGGAGACGCCGCAGGCCAAGGAGAAGCTGAGGGTCATTAGCGAGACCTACCGGCCGGGCCAGCCGCAGACCTGCCGGATGCCCGGATTCCTCTGGTTCTTCGCCGTTCTGTTCACCGCCGACCTCGACCGCATGCGAGCGGTCATCGACGAGTCCGTGCGCACCTGCCGCGAGCTCGGCTACACCTGGGAGCTGGGCCAGACCCTCCAGATGCGGGCCAACATCCTCGCCAACCGCAGCACCTGGGCGGGAGACGCGACCCGGGACGCCGAGGAGGCACTGGAGATCTTCCGTCGGATCGACGACGCCTGGGGTGCGGCCGAGGCCCTGTCCGCCCGCGGTGAGGCCCATGAACGCCGCGGCGACCTCCTCCTCGCCGCCGCCGACTTCGAGGCGGCCCGTGCGTACGCCGAACGGCTCGGAGCCCGCACCCAGATGGCCGTCCTCGACGCCCGGCTCGGCAGCGTGCTGCTGGACGCGGGGGAGACCGAGCGGGGCGAGCGGCTGCTGCGCCGGGTCGTCGAGGACAGCCACGGCTCGTCCAGCGATGCCATGCCCGCCGCCCGGCTCTTCCTGACGATGTGGCTCGGGCGCACCGAGCGGGTCGCCGAGGCCCGTGAGCAACTGGAGCTGTTGCGCCGTGACTTCGGGGCCGTGGGCTTCGTGGTCTTCGACGGCATCGTGCTCGGCCTGGAGGCCTGGCTGGACACGATCGAGGAGCGGTACGACGAGGCCGCGGCGAAGGTGCGCACCGCCCTCGTGCGGGCCTCGGACCGGATGACCCGGGTGGTGGCGCCGCACCTTCCGTCCGTGCACCTGTGCATCGGGGCGGTCGTGCTCGCCGGCCTCGACGGCGGGCGACGCGCCCGGGACGCGGCCCGGTGCCTGGGTGCCGCCGACCGGCTGCTGCCCCCCGGTCACTTCCGGGCCCCGTCGGAGCAGGAGATCCGCGCCGAGGCGGAGGCGCGCGTCCGGGCCCTGCTGGGCGACGCGGCGTACGAGGCCGGGTACGCGGAGGGTGACGGCCTCTCCCTCGAGGAGGCCGTCACCCTCGTGTGACGCGGTCCTGATTCCCGTGCCGCGGAAGTCAGGCCTTGGTGGTGAACTTGCGGATGGCGACCGGGGCCATGACCGCGGTCAGGACGACCGACCAGAGCACCGTCACCAGCACGTCGTGGCCGATGGGCTGTCCGCCGTTCATCAGGCCGCGGGCGGCGTCCGCCAGCGACGACAGTGGGTTGTAGTCGGTGAAGGCCTGGAGCCAGCCGGGCATGGTGTTCGTGGGCGCGAAGATGGACGAGCCGAACTGCAGAGGCATCAGCACGAGGAACCCCATCGCTTGGATGGCCTGGGCGTTCTTCATCACGACGCCCATGGTCAGGAAGATCCACATGATGCCGAAGCCGAACACCATCGACAGGCCGATGGCGGCGAACAGCCCCGGCACGTTCGCCACGGACAGGCCGAGGGCGAAACCGACCGTGAGGAGCACCGCGGTGGCGACCAGCATGCGGCCGATCTCCACCGTGATCTTGGCGATCAGGACGGAGAAGCGGGCGATCGGCAAGGACCGGAAGCGGTCCATGACGCCCGTCTGGAAGTCCTGGTTGAAGCCGGTCCCGACACCCATGGCGATGTTCATGCCCATCATCGCCATCAGGCCGGGGACCACGTAGTTGACGTAGGCATCCCGGTTGTGGGTGCCCGCGATCGCGCCGCCGAAGACGAACACGAACAGCAGGGTGAAGACGATCGGCATGAGGATCGCGTCGAACATCGACTCCGGGTCCTGCCGGATCCACAGCAGGTTGCGGCGGACCAGGGCGCCGATGTGGCGCAGATTGGCGCGCAGTCCGATGCGGCCCTCGACGGGAACCAGGGGAGAACCGGTCGTGCTCGAGGGGGCGGCGCGGAGCGCCTCGTCCAGGGTGGCGGTGGGCGACGGGCGGGAGCTCATACGGCGACCTCTTCACGGGCGGTGGAAGAATCCTGCGGGGCACCGGCCCTGCGGCCGGTGAGCGACAGGAACACCTCGTCCAGGCTGGGCAGTTCGGTGGCGATGCCGGCGAGCGTGATGCCGCGGGCGGTGACCGCGCCGACGACCGCGGTCAGCTGTTCGTCGCTGAGGACGGGCACGAGGACGGTGCCGGTCTCGCTGTCCACGGTCGCGCTGCCGGGGCCGGTCAGGCCGAACTCGTCGAGTGCCGCGGCGGTCGGGTGCAGCTCGCGGGGGTCGGCCGGGCGGATGCGCAGCGTACGGCCGCCGACCCGCGCCTTCAGCTCGTCGATACGGCCGCCCGCGATGACCTTGCCGCGGTCGATGACGGTCAGCTCGGAGGCCAGCTGCTCGGCCTCCTCCATGTACTGGGTGGTGAGCAGCACGGTGGCGCCCTCGGCGACCATCCGCTTGACCTCGGTCCACACCTCGTTGCGGGTGCGCGGGTCGAGGCCGGTGGTCGGCTCGTCGAGATAGAGGACGGCCGGGTGGCCGATCATGGAGGCGGCGAGGTCCAGGCGGCGCCGCATACCGCCGGAGTACGTGGAGGCCGGGCGCTTGGCCGCCTCCGTGAGCGAGAACCGCTCCAGGAGACCGTCGGCCCGGGCCCGGGCCTCCTTGCGGGGCAGGTCGAGGAGCCGGCCGATCATGTACAGGTTCTCGAACCCGGAGAGCTTCTCGTCGACCGAGGCGTACTGGCCGGTGAGGCCGATCACGCGCCGCGTCTGCCGCGGCTGCCGGACGACGTCGTAGCCGGCGACCGTCGCATGGCCGGCGTCCGGGGTGATGAGGGTGGACAGGCAGCGGACCAGGGTGGTCTTGCCCGCGCCGTTCGGACCGAGCACGCCGAGGACGGTGCCCTCGCGCACGTCGAGATCGACACCGTCCAGTGCCCTGGTCTCGCCGTAGTGCTTGACCAGCCCCCGTACGGTGACGGCCGCGTCCGGTGCGGCGTCGCTGGGCTTGTTGTCGATTCGCGTCATGCCGACCACGGTGCCAGTCGGCACCGACAAACCGCCTACAGGCCGCCGACAGCCGCGCCGCGCCCCCTACAGGACGCCGACAGCCCGCCGACGGGGGAAGATCGGCGGGCTGTCGAGCGCCCCGGGCGGGGGCGCGGGAACTGCGTGACCGGCCTGAAAACGGTCCGCAGCAGGTCGATCATCGCACCGGCGGTGTCTCAGTGCACCGAGTGCTCCTCCAGCGGGAACGTCCCGCCCGTCACGTCCTCCGCGAACGCCTTCGCCGCGTCACCCATCACCCGGCGCAGGTCCGCGTACTGCTTCACGAACTTCGGCACCCGCCCGCCGGTCAGCCCCAGCATGTCGGTCCACACCAGGACCTGTGCGTCGGTGTCGGGGCCCGCGCCGATGCCGACCGTCGGGATGTGCAGCGTGCGGGTGACCTCCGCGGCCAGCTCCGCCGGGACCAGCTCGAGCACGACCGCGAACGCGCCCGCGTCCTGCACCGCCTTGGCGTCCCGCATCAGCTGCGCGGCGGCCTCCTCGCCACGGCCCTGCACGCGGTAACCCATCGCGTTGACCGACTGCGGGGTCAGCCCGATGTGTGCCATGACCGGGATGCCGGACTGCACCAGCAGCTCGATCTGGTCGTGCGAGCGCTCGCCGCCCTCCAGCTTCACCGCGCCGACGCCGGCCTCCTTCACCAGGCGGGTGGCCGAGCGCAGCGCCTGCACCGGGCCCTCCTGATACGAGCCGAAGGGCAGGTCGCCGACGATCAGAGCACGCTTGGTGCCCCGTACGACCGCCGCCGACAGCATGGTCATCTCGTCGAGGGTGACGGGTACCGTCGTCTCGTACCCGAGGTGGCAGTTGCCCGCGGAGTCGCCGACGAGCATCACCGGGATGCCGGCCTCGTCGAAGACGGACGCGGTCATCGCGTCGTAGGCGGTGAGCATGGGCCACTTCTCGCCGCGTTCCTTGGCGGCGGTGATGTCGCGGACGGTGATGCGGCGGTTGCTCTTTCCTCCGTACAGCGCCTTGCTGCTGTCGGAGGGCTTGAGCGCACCCTGAGAGGGCTGCCCCTGGGCAGCCGGAAGCTGCGTCATCACAACGCTCCTTCTGTCATCTCGAGGCGCCCTGACGGCGTCCCCGGACCACCCCCATGGTGGCACCTCGTGCCACGCCCGGCTAGTGCGGGGGACGCGAGGTGGCTCACCTCCGCGCGGTACGGGCCAGGCCTCCGGCCGGAGGCGGCAGCCTCCCGGAGCGCCCCGATCGGGCCCGGGAAACAGGATGTGCGGCGCCGCGCGAGGGGTGCTCCGACCTGGGACCTAGGTCTCTCTGTAAGGTCTCCGTAAAGTATTTCGATACGAGACCGTTCCGTATCGGAATTCCCCTACGCTCGCTGCCATGACTACCCCAGCTGCCCTTGCAGAACGGCGCGTGCCCGAGGCGGTACACCGGCGTCGATGGGCCATCCTCGGCGTGCTGATGCTCAGCCTGCTCATCGTGGTGCTCGACAACTCCATCCTGAACGTCGCCATCAAGACGATCTCCACTCCGGCGCCGACCGGCCTGGGTGCCACCCAGAGCGAGCTGGAGTGGGCCATCAACGCCTACACCCTGGTCTTCGCCGGGCTGCTGTTCACCGCGGGTCTGTTGGGTGACCGCGTGGGGCGCAAGAAGACGCTGCTGGCCGGTCTCTTCGTGTTCGGTGCGGGGTCGGCGCTCGCCGCGGAGTCCGGTTCGCCCGCTCAGCTCATCGTGTTCCGCGCGCTCATGGGCCTCGGCGCGGCCTTCGTCATGCCCGCCACGCTCGCCGTTCTCATGAACGTCTTCGAGCGCGACGAGCAGCCCAAGGCCATCGGCATCTGGGCGGGCGGCGTCGGTCTCGCCATCGCGATAGGACCGATCACCGGTGGTCTGCTCCTCGACCACTTCTGGTGGGGTTCCGTCTTCCTCGTCAACGTGCCGATCGTGATCATCGCCCTGGGCCTGATGGTCTGGCTGGTCCCCGACTCCCGCGACCCCAACCCCGGCCGTGTCGACCCCGTCGGCGTCGTCCTGTCCGTCGTCGGCCTGGTCCTGCTCGTCTACGGCATCATCAAGGGCGGCCAGCTCGCCGACTTCACCGACGCCACGGTGCTCGCGACCATAGCCGCGGGTCTCGCCGTTCTCGCGCTCTTCGTGGTGTTCGAGAAGCGCAGCGACCACCCGTCCATAGACGTCACGTACTTCAAGAACAAGGTCTTCTCCGCCGCCATCGGCGCGATCGCGCTGGTCTTTTTCGCGCTGATGGGCGTGACGTTCTTCTCCGTCTTCTACACCCAGAGCGTGCGGGGCTACTCGCCACTGCAGACGGGTCTGCTCATGCTGCCGCTGGCCGCCGCGCAGATGATCTTCGCGCCGCGTGCCCGGCTGCTGGTCGACCGGTTCGGCAACAGGGCCACGACCACCGGCGGCATGGTGATCATCGCCGCGATGCTCGCCGCGTTCGCCACCCTGCAGGCGGACACCCCGATCTGGATCCTCGAGGTCATCTTCTTCCTGATGGGCACCGGCATGGCGCACATCATGACCCCGACCAGCGTCGTCATCATGCAGGCGCTGCCCCGCGAGAAGGCGGGCTCCGCGTCCGCGCTCAGCAACACCTTTCGGCAGGTCGGCGGTGCGCTCGGCATCGCGGTCCTCGGCTCGGTCCTGTCGGCGACGTACCGCGACGGCATCCAGGACAAGCTCTCCCTCCTCCCGTCGGGCGTCCGGCACACCGCGGGCGAGTCGATCGAGGCGACGCTCGGCGTGGCCGCGAAGCTCGGCCCGAACGGCAGGGCCCTCGTGTCCCCGGCCGACGACGCCTTCCTGCACGCCATGCATGTCACGGCGCTGTGCGGCGCGGGCGTGGCGGTGCTCGGCGTGGTCGTCGTGGCGCTGTTCCTGCCCGGCAAGGCGCCCGCGCCGCGGGGCGGCAGGGAGGAGCCGGAGTTGGTGGCGGCCGAGCACTGACGGCACGTCATGGCCGGGCACGCGGAGTGCCGGGTGTCCGGTCATGCCTACACCGGGGAGAATCATCCCAGCACAGCAAGGACGGAGCCGAATGTGAGCCTCGCGGAGAGCCGAACCCAGCAGGATTGCCCCGTGCGGGGGCGCCCCCGTAGCGAGGCCGTCGAACGGGCCATCGTCGAAGGGGTGATGAAGCTCATCGAGGACGGCGTGCCCCTCGCGGACCTGTCCATAGAGCGCATCGCCCGTACCGCCGGCGTCGGCAAGGCCACCATCTACCGTCGGTGGAACAACAAGGAGGACCTCTTCGTCGACGTGATGCGGGCCACCGAGCCGCCGGACCCCGAGCTGCCCGGCACCTCGATGCGTGAGGACCTCGTGGTGCTGCTGGAGTCGCTGCGCCGGCGCGGGCTGGCCAGCCGCTCCTCGGCGATCCTGCACAACGTGTACGCGCAGATGAAGAGCAGCCCCAAGATCTGGGCCGCCTACCACGCGACCGTCATCGCCCCCCGGCGTCGGCTCGGGCTCGAAGTCCTGCGCCGCGGACAGCTGAACGGCGAAGTGCGCGAGGACGTCGACGTCGAGCTGATGAACGACATCCTGGTCGGCCCCATGCTCGTGCGTTCCGTGCTGCGCCCGGACGCCAAGCTGGAGGAGGGCCTCGCCGAGAAGATCGTCGACACGGTCATGGAGGGACTACGCCCCGTCAGTTCCTGACCGCAGTGTCCGGGTCTCGTCACAGAAGGCACAGCCCGTGCCGTCATCCGGAACCCCTCGCGCCGCGTTCGTCGTCTTCGTCCGCGAACGGCCGCCAGGGTGCGGCAGGAACGGAGCCGATCATCCCCTAGGGTCGGTACCGCATGGGACGACGGTGTGCACGGCAAGGTGTGAGGCGACGTATGGCGCGGGCGTACATGACGGAGGCGGGTACCGGCGGCACGGGGCCGGGCCGCAGAGGGTCCCGGCTCCGGCACGTGTCCGACGCCCTGCGCGACGGCCGCGGCATCTGGCGCCGCGGGATGGTGCTGGCGGCTGTTGCGGTCGTCCTCGCGCTCGTGCTGGTGCTGCACGCGCGGATCCCCAACACCATAGGCAACCTCGGCAGTCTCACCGAGACGTTCCTGCCCTGGCTGGGCGTCCTCATCCCGCTGCTGCTGGTGCTCGCACTGGTGCGGAGGTCGGCGACCGCGCTGGTCGCCCTGGTGCTGCCCGTCGTCGCGTGGCTGAACCTCTTCGGCGGGCTGCTCGGTGACAAGACCGGCAGCGGCGGCGATCTGGCGGTCGCCACGCACAACGTCAACGCGGACAACCCCGACCCCTCCGGCACCGCCCGTGACGTGGCGGCCTCCGGCGCGGACGTGCTGGCCCTGGAGGAGCTGAACGCGTCCGCGGTCCCGGTGTACGAGCGGGCGCTGGCGTCGACGTACAAGTACCACTCGGTGCAGGGCACGGTCGGCCTGTGGAGCAAGTACCCGCTGAGCCGGATCGCGGCCGTGGACATCAAGCTCGGCTGGACACGGGCGATGCGGGCGACGGTGGCCACGCCGCAGGGGCCGGTCGCCGTCTATGTCGCCCACATGCCTTCGGTGCGGGTGAAGCTGGCGGCCGGGTTCACCGCGCGGGAGCGGGACACCAGCGCGGACGCGCTCGGTGAGGCCATCGCCGACGAGAAGCTGGACAGGGTGATCCTGCTGGGCGACCTCAACGGCACCATGAACGACCGGTCGCTCAAGGCCGTCACCTCACAGATGCGTTCCACGCAGGGCGCGGCGGGCAGCGGCTTCGGCTTCAGCTGGCCGGCGTCGTTCCCGATGGCGCGGATCGACCAGATCATGGTCAAGGGTGTGGAGCCGATGAGCTCGTGGACCCTGCCGCGGACGGGCAGCGACCATCTGCCCATTGCGGCGCGGGTGAAGGTCACCACGTCGTAACCTGCCGGAATACTGGGCCTGGCAGGCTTTGTTCCGTACGTGAACATATAAGGTGACGGAACTCCTGAAAGGCAAAGGCCCTTCATGCCCCTGGCCCTGCTCGCCCTCGCCGTGGGCGCCTTCGGCATCGGTACGACCGAGTTCGTGATGATGGGCCTGCTGCCCGACGTCGCGGACGACCTCCACATATCCGTCCCCGCCGCCGGGCACCTGGTCTCGGCGTACGCGCTGGGCGTGGTGATCGGCGCACCGCTGCTCGCCGCGGTCACGGCCCGTATGTCCCGCCGCACCGTCCTCATCGGCCTGATGGTGCTATTCGTGCTGGGCAATGCGCTGTCCGCACTCGCCCCCGGCCACCACTGGCTGCTGGCCGCCCGCTTCCTGAGCGGTCTGCCGCACGGGCCTTCTTCGGCGTCGGCGCGGTGGTCGCCACGCATCTGGCGGCGCCCGAGCGCAAGGCACGCTCGGTCTCGCTGATGTTCCTGGGGCTGACGGTCGCCAACATCGCGGGCGTGCCGGTGGCCACGCTGATGGGCCAGGACCTTGGGTGGCGGGCGACGTTCCTGGGGGTGAGCGTGATCGGCGCGGCGGCGATCGCGTCGCTGTTCCCGCTGATCCCCCGGGACCATACCCATGCCCCAGGCGGCGGCCTGAGGGGAGAACTGGTGGCCCTGCGCTCCCTGCCGGTCTGGCTGGCGCTGGGCACGACGGTGGCGGGCTTCGGCGCGCTGTTCTCGGCGTACAGCTATGTGACGCCGATGCTGACGGACGCCGCGGGGTACGCGGACGCGAGCGTGACGCTGCTGCTGGCCCTGTTCGGCGTGGGCGCGACCATCGGCAATCTGGTGGGCGGCCGGCTCGCTGACCACTCGCTGCGGGGCACCCTGTTCGGCGGCCTGACCTCGATGGTCGTGGTCCTGTCGCTGTTCCCGCTGCTCATGGGCGCCGAGTGGAGCGCCGCCCTGGCGGTGACACTGCTGGGCACCTCGGCCTTCATCACGGGCTCCCCGCTTCAGCTGATGGTGATGGAGAAGGCGTCCGGCGCCCCCTCCCTCGCATCCTCGGCGAACCAGGCGGCCTTCAACCTGGCGAACGCCGGCGGCGCCTGGATCGGCGGCCTCGCCCTGGCGGCGGGCCCCGGCGTCACGTCCCCGGCGCTCGCGGGCGCGGCCCTGGCGGTGCTGGGTCTTGCGGTGGCGGGGGTCGCGTACGCGGTGGACCGGCGACCGGGCGCTCCGCAGACCGGCCGGGAACGTGTGATCGCGACGCATGTTCCGGAGCAGGTGGAGACGGTGCACGGCTGACGCGGCAGGCCGTCCACGCCTCCCACGCCTCCGCCCGCTCGACCAGAATATGCTCCCCCCTCATGTGCGGACTTTGCCTGCCGGCCGAACTCATCGCCGCGGTCCGCCCGTTCGACGGGGGCGCCGCCGGTGCGGCGGCGCCCCTCGGCGAGCGTCATGCGTGTTCGCGCCACCTGTTCGTGATCGGCAGGCGGCGGTCCTTGCCGAAGCCCTTCGCCGAGATCTTCGTGCCCGGCGGGTACTGGCGGCGCTTGTACTCCGCGGTATCGACCATGCGCAGGGTCTTCACCACCAACTCGCGCTCGAAGCCCGCCGCCACGATCGCGTCGGCGCCCTTGTCCCGGTCCACATAGAGGTCGAGGATCGCATCCAGCACCGGGTAGTCGGGCAGCGAGTCGGTGTCGACCTGGCCCGGGCGCAGTTCCGCGCTCGGCGGCTTCGTGATCGAGTTCTCCGGGATGGGCGGCGTCTGGCCCCGCTCCAGCGCCGCACGGTTCCGCCACCGCGCCAGCTGGAAGACCGATGTCTTGTACACGTCCTTGATCGGTCCGTACGCGCCCACCGAGTCGCCGTACAGCGTCGAGTAGCCCACCGCCAGCTCCGACTTGTTGCCGGGTGCCAGCACGATGTGCCCCTCCTGGTTGGAGATCGCCATCAGCAGCGTCCCACGCAGCCGGGACTGCAGGTTCTCCTCCGCGAGCCCGGTGAGGCCCAGCGCGTCCATGTATGCGGAGAACATGGGCTCGATGGCGACGGTACGGAAGTGCAGGCCCGTCCGCCGCGCCAGCTCCGCCGCGTCGCCCTTCGAGTGCTCGGAGGAGTACTTCGACGGCATCGACACCCCGTACACGTTCTCCGCGCCGATCGCGTCACATGCGATCGCCGCGACCAGCGCCGAGTCGATACCGCCGGACAGACCGATGAGGACCGACCGGAAGCCGTTCTTCGTCACGTACGCCCGCAGACCCACGACCAGCGCCGAGTAGACCTCCTCCGCGTCGTCGAGGCGCTGCGCGTATCCGCCGGTCAGCTCGGGCTCGTATGCCGGCAGCGGCTCCTCGGACAGCACCAGACGGTCGATGCGCAGAGCGTCGTCCACCACGCCGGTCGGCGCGTCCGGCTCCGCCCGCGGCAGGTCGAGGTCCATGACCACGCACCCCTCGCCGAACTGCGGCGCCCGCGCGAGCACCTCGCCGTCGGCGGCGACGACGATCGAGTCCCCGTCGAAGACCAGCTCGTCCTGCCCGCCCATCATGGCCAGGTAGGCGGTGGTGCAGCCGGCCTCCTGCGCGCGCTTGCGCACCAGTTCCAGGCGGGTGTCGTCCTTGTCGCGCTCGTACGGCGAGGCGTTGATCGAGAGCAGCAGGCCCGCCCTCGCGGTCCGCGCGGCCGGCACGCGGCCGCCGTCCTGCCACAGGTCCTCGCAGATGGCGAGCGCGATGTCGACGCCGTGCAGCCGCACGACCGGCATCGTGTCGCCCGGCACGAAGTAGCGGAACTCGTCGAAGACGCCGTAGTTGGGCAGGTGGTGCTTGGCGAAGGTGAGCGCCACCTCGCCCCGGTGCAGCACCGCCGCGGCGTTCTGTGGGGCCCCGGCCGGCTGTCCGTACTTCGGCTGGGCGGTCTCGGAGCGGTCGAGGTAGCCGACGAGCACCGGCAGCTCCCCGAGGCCCTCGGCGGCGAGGCGCGCGGCGAGATCCCTCAGGGCAGCGCGCGAGGCCTCGACGAAGGAGGACCGCAGGGCGAGGTCCTCGACGGGATAGCCGGTCAGCGCCATCTCCGGGAACGCCACCAGATGCGCTCCCTGCTCGGCGGAGTGCCGGGTCCAACGGGCGATCGCCTCGGCGTTTCCGGCAAGATCACCGACGGTCGAGTCGATCTGATTCAGGGCGAGGCGTAGTTGAGGCACGCGCCCAGTCTAGACGCCAGTAATCGTCAGAGCGACACAATGGGGGTGTGGGGCATCGCACGTGGCAGGCGCGCCCGGCCACGTACGCTCTCGTCAGCTGCGCGGGCCGTACGCGTCGGCCATCCGGAAGCGGATCGGGGAGGCCGTGGACGCCCTCGGACTCGACGGGCCCGCGACCGTGGTCGGGCACTCGCCGGCCGGCTTCCATGCCGAGGCGTTCGCCCGGCTCTTCGGACACGTACGCGCCCGCCCTCCGGTGAGGGAGGACGGGCGCGACGTGGGAACGCGAAGCCGGTCGCCGGTCAGTGGCGGCTCCACGAGGTGACGTAGCCCGGAGCGGGCGAGCCCACGCCGGTCACGTCGTCGTAGCCCTTCACGGCACTCAGCGAGCTGTCCTTGCCGAGGCTGCGGACCGAGGTGGCGAGCCCGTCAGCGGCGTCGAAGCCGTTCACGAAGTCGACACGCGCCACGGCGAGTCCGGAGCCCGTCGGGGTGTCCGTGACGTCGTGGTACACCCTGGACCCGTACTTGGCGTAGATCGCCGGGTTGGCGAAGCCGATCGCCTTGCCGCCGCGGGCCTCCTGGGACAGGGCCTGGACGGCCGCGATCACGGGCGCAGCGAGCGAGGTGCCGCCGATCCGGTACTCGCTGTACTGCTGCGACCCGTCCGGGAAGGTCTGCGTCTGGCCGACCTTGAAGCCGGTGTTGGGATCGGCGATCGCCGCGATGTCCGGGACGACGCGGTTACCGGTGGCGTTGTTCGCCGTGGCCAGCGTGTTCGGTACGACGCCCTTCTGGTAGTTGGGCTCCGCAACGGTCTTGCTGGTGCCGCCGCCCGCGCCCGAGGTGAACGCGCCGGGGAAGCCCGTCCAGCTCTTGCCGTCGGCCGAGAGGTTGGCCTTCTCCGTGCCCCAGCCGGTCTCCCACTGGTACTTGTCGCCCTTGCCGACGGCCAGCGAGGTACCGCCGACCGCGGTCACCCATGCCGAGTTGGCCGGGGTGTCGACCTGCTTCGTACCGGTGTGGGCGATCTCGTCGCCGTTGTCGCCGGAGGAGAAGTAGAAGCCGATGCCCTCGACCGCGCCGAACTGGAAGACCTGGTCGTAGGCGGCCGCGACGTCCGGCGTCTCGTTCGCCTCGATGTCGCCCCACGAGTTGGAGACGATGTCGGCCAGATGCCCGTCGACGATCTTGCCGAGCGAGTCGAGCAGGTCGTCGTCGTAGCAGGAGGCGGCGCCCACGTAGGTGATGCTCGCGGCGGGGGCGACCGCGTGCACGGCCTCGACGTCGAGGGTCTCCTCGCCGTACCAGCCCGCGGCTCCGCACTCCTTGGTCTTGGTGTACTTGCCCGGCAGGACCTGGCGCAGCTGGCCACTGGCGTAGGCGGCGTCGCCGTGCTTCTTCGCGTAGGTGCCGGCGTCGAAGGCGATGGTCGGCGAGGCGTACGCGTCGGTGATGGCCACCCGCACGCCCTTGCCGGTGTAGGACCCGGCGCCGTACGCGGCCCGCAGCTGCTTGCCGGTGTAGCCCTGGACGGCGTACGGGATCTTGGTGCCGTACGCGTCCGGCAGCGTCGTCGCGGTGTTCGAGCCGTAGTACGAGGAGAACGGCCCGGCGTTCTTGAACACGGCGTCCGGCGGCGGCAGCTGGTCCTTGTGGCTCGCCTTGTGGGGCGCGTTGTCCAGGCCGGTGACGGTCAGGACGGCACCCTTCAGGCCCTCCGGCACGGTGGCCGTCTGCGACGGCGCCCGGTAGGTCTTCGAGCCCTTGGCGTAGTTGTGCAGTTGGGTGCCGAACGCCTTCTCGGCGGCGGAAACGTCACCGGTGACGGCGACATAGTGCTGCGTGACGGCGGTGATCTGGAGGCCGGCCGCCTTCAGCCACGACTTCACAGCGGCCACCTGGGCCTTGGTCGCGCCGAAGCGCTGCTGCGTCTGCTTGGCGCTCAGGTACCTGCCGTACAACGGCGATGCCGGGTTCGAGACGGTCTGCGCGTACGCGGCAAGGCCCTTGGCGTCGCGACCTGCGAGGTACACGCGGGCGGAGACCTGGGCGCTGTTGGAGGTCGCGCCCTTGTCCGCCTTGGCCGTCGCCCATACGGGCTTGGTGCCCGCGAGCGCGTCCCGGCCGGGGTTGTCCGCGGCGTGCGCTGCGGGTATGCCGAGCGCCAGTGCGCCGGTGAGCAGCGGCAGTGTCGCTGCCAGGCTCACGCCGGCGCGCGCCTTGGCGCGGTTGGATCTCATAAAACCCCCTGCGATGCGGTTCGTCGCATGTAGTGGTCGGTGATCCACGGAGAACCCCGCGCCTGGAACGCGCGTTGAATGGATCACACGATGAAGGCCACTCTTTCGATGAACAGTTCATGCAAGGGGAATGAAAAGGCCAAGAAGACCTCAAGTGACCGTGAATTGTGGGCATGTGAGGCATTTTCGGTGAACCGCCCCGTGTTGCGGCCCGATGGCGACGGTCCGGGCGGGCCGGGCTTCCCCCGGCACCGGGGAGCGCGGCGAGCTCTTCCGGGGATCTGGTCGCCGCACTAGTCGCGTGGCTTCGCGCCGCGCTCCTCGAGCATCGTCGTCATCAGCTCGATCTCCGACTGCTGCGCGTCGACCATGCCTTGTGCGAGCCTCTTCTCCACGCCCACCGTGCACTTGGCGACACAGCCCCCGGCCATGTGGATGCCGCCCCTGTGGTGGTCGGTCATCAGTTGGAGGTAGAGGATGTCGGCCTGCTCGCCCTCGAGCGTGTCGAGCTTCTTCAGCTCGCTGTCGGTCGCCATGCCCGGCATCAGCGCGCCGTCCTCGCCCGAGGGCATGTCCTCCATGCTCATCCACGTCATCGGCGGATCGGCGGACACCTTCGGCGCTCCCCACAGGTCGAGCCAACCCAGCAGCATGCCGCGCTGGTTGGCCTGCGTCTGCGCGATGTCGTAGGCGAGACGTCGCACTTCCTCGTTCTTCGTGCGGTCGCGCACGATGTACGACATCTCGACGGCCTGCTGGTGGTGGACCGCCATGTCCCGGGCGAAGCCCGCGTCCGCCGAGTCGGCGGTGGGCACCTTCGCCGTGGACCCGGTGTCCTCGGCGACCGCATAGGTGATCGCCCCGGCCGCGACGAGCGCCGCCGCCGCGGTCCCGGCGATCCAGCCGATGTGCCTCACTGCCCCAGCCCACCGGTGCAGGCGGCCCCCGGCTCGGGCGTCTGGGAGCCCTGGACGAACTGGGCGAAGAACGCGTCGACCTTCGGGTCGCTCGCGCTCGTCACCGTGCGCTGGTGGGCCCAGGCGGAGAGCATGATCGGGTCCTTCTGGTCGTCGACGGGGCTCATCAGTGTGTACGGCGTCTTCTTGACCTTGGCGGCGAGCGCGTCGACGTCGGCCTTGGACGCCTTGCTGTTGTACGTCACCCAGACGGCGCCGTGCTCCAGCGAGTGGACGGCGTTCATGTTGTCGACGGGCTTGGTGTAGACGTCGCCGTCGCAGTTCTGCCAGACCGGGTTGTGGTCGCCGCCGACCGGGGGCTCCATGGGGTAGGCCACGGTCTTGGCGGTGTGCGTGCGGCCCAGCGTGCCCTTCCAGGTCTTCACGCCGTCCGAACCCGTGACGAAGTGGCCCGAGCCCTTCTGGTCGCCCGCCGCCGCGGAGGCCTTGTCCCCGGACTGCGACTGGATCAGGACGACACCGCCGACGACAAGACCGGCGACGACGACCACGCTCGCGGCGAGGGTGACGATCCGGTTGCGGCGCTCGCGTGCGCGCTCGGCACGGCGCATCTCTTCTATGCGCGCCCTGCGCTCGGCGGAGCCGGTCTTGTTCGCGGAGCCCATGTCGAGTCCTTTGAGGGAGGGACGTTCGGGACGGCTGATCGTAGTGGGACGGAAGCGCCCGTACGCAGGGCGGGCGCGGGAATGGCCCCCCAGGGGGCTTTTCTGCCGATAATTTGAACCGGGGATGCGCATTATTTAAGCTGGCGGCATGCGGCTGTTGCGCTCCACCGATCTGGCACTGCGCCTCCTGATGCGGCTCGCCGTCGCCGGCGGGTCCAACCCCACGACCCGCGAGGTCGCGGCGGTCATGGACGTGCCGTACACGCACGCCGCGAAGGTCGTCGCCGAGCTGCAGCACATGGGGCTGCTCGAAGCCCGGCGCGGCCGGGGTGGCGGGCTCGCGCTGACCGAGGCCGGTCGTACCGCATCGGTGGGTGCGATCGTCCGCGCCTTCGAGGGCGACGGAGACGTCGTCGACTGCGAGGGCGCCACGCCCTGTCCGCTCCACACCGGGTGCCGGCTGCGGGGTGCGCTACGGCGGGCCCAGGAGGCGTTCTTCGCCTCCCTGGACCCGCTGACGGTCGAGGACGTGGTGGCGGCGCCGACGGGAGCGCTGCTGCTGGGGCTGCCGACCGCGCGACAGGCGTCATAGGTCCTGTCCGGACACGAAAGGCCGGCCGGAGGCGGTGGGGAATCCGCCTCCGGCCGGCCGGGCAGGGTGGGTCGGCAGGGTGCCGGACGGGTCAGGCCGCGGCCTGGGCCAGCCACATGTCCGAACCGAAGACCTCGTAGTGGACGTCGGCCGGGGCCACCCCCTTGGCGATGAGCTGCTCGCGCACTGCCCGCATGAACGGCAGCGGACCGCACAGGTACGCGTGTGTGCCGCTCGGGACGGCGACATCGGAGAGGTCGACCCGGCCGGGCCGCCCGGCGTCCTCATGGTCCTGCTCGTAGAAGAAGACGGACCAGCCCTCCGGCAGCTTGGCCGCGTACGCCTCGTGGTCGGAGCGCAGCGCGTGGTGGGCGGGGGAGCGGTCGGCGTGCACCACGGTCACCGGGGCTCGGTGGCCGGTGAGCGCGAGCTGCTCCAGCATGGCGACCATCGGGGTGACGCCGATGCCGGCGGAGGCGAGCAGCAGCGGCGCGTCGGTGTCCTCCAGGACCAGGTCACCGTACGGGGCGGACAGCTGGACGACGTCGCCCGCATGTACGTGCGCGTGCAGGTGGTTCGAGACCTCGCCGTCGGGGGTCGTGGCGTCGCCGCTCACCCGCTTGACGGCGAACTGCCGCTCCGGGGAGCCGGGGGCCGCGGTCAGGCTGTACTGGCGGATCTGCCGGGCGCCGTCGGCGAGGCGGACACCGACCGAGACGTACTGGCCGGCGCGGTAGCCGGGCACCGGGCCGTCGTCGACGGGGCGCAGCTTGAAGCTGGCCACGTCGGCGGTTTCCTCGGTCCGCTCGACGACCATCCACTCGCGCCAGCCGGTCTGCTCGCTCTGCTCGTACAGCCGCTTCTCGATGGCCATGAGGGCGTTGGCCATCAGCCAGTAGACCTCGGTCCAGGCGGCGGCGACCTCGGGGGTGACCGCATCGCCGAGAACCTCGGCGATGCCGGCGAACAGGTGCTCGTGGACGATCGGGTACTGCTCCGGCGATATGCCCAGCGAGGCGTGCTTGTGGGCGATGCGCTGCAGCATCACGTCGGGACGCTGGTCGGGGTTGTTCACCAGGTGCGAGGCGAAGGCGGCGATGGAGCCGGCGAGGGCCTGCTTCTGGCTTCCGTCGGCCTGGTTGCCGCGGTTGAAGAGGTCGCGCAGCAGTTCGGGGTGGGCTTCGAAGAGCCGGTCGTAGAAGCGCTCGGCGATGTCGCCTATGGCCGCGCCGACGGCGGGCAGGGTGGCGCGGACGGTGGCCGCTGACTGCTCGGACAGCATCGTGACTCCTCCGATGATCGATCATTCGTCCCTTCGAGACGGTATTCAAACTTGCATTTGAGATGCAAATTAAACGGGCGTGGCGTCGCTCACGTGCGAAGCGCTCCCGCCATTACGGATGCCGGTGCGAGCGGGCAAGATGGGCGGCAGAGCAGTACACCCGCGCACCCTTCGTACACCGGGCGTCCGGGCCGATGGGCAGCACCGCGATCAAGGTCCGCAACGCGGAGGAAACGGTGTTGTGGTGTGATGCTCAGGTGCCGGTGCCCGACCGCCTCTCGCGTGGTACCGGCAGGCGGCCTGACCAGCAAGGATGGGGAAGCGGAAGATGGACAAGCAGCAGGAGTTCGTGCTCCGGACGTTGGAGGAGCGCGACATCCGTTTCGTACGCCTGTGGTTCACGGACGTGCTGGGCTTCCTCAAGTCCGTGGCCGTGGCGCCCGCCGAACTGGAGCAGGCCTTCGACGAAGGCATCGGCTTCGACGGCTCCGCGATCGAGGGGTTCGCGCGGGTCTACGAGTCCGACATGATCGCCAAGCCGGATCCGTCGACGTTCCAGGTCCTGCCCTGGCGTGCCGAGGCCCCCGGGACGGCCCGTATGTTCTGCGACATCCTCATGCCGGACGGCTCACCGTCCTTCGCGGATCCGCGGTACGTGCTCAAGCGGGCCCTCGCCCGCACCTCCGACCTGGGATTCACCTTCTACACCCACCCGGAGATCGAGTTCTTCCTGCTGAAGGACCGGCCCCTCGACGGCACCCGCCCGACCCCGGCCGACAACTCGGGCTACTTCGACCACACGCCCCAGAACATCGGCATGGACTTCCGCCGTCAGGCGATCACGATGCTGGAGTCGATGGGCATCTCGGTCGAGTTCTCCCACCACGAGGGCGCGCCGGGCCAGCAGGAGATCGACCTGCGCTACGCGGACGCGCTGTCCACGGCCGACAACATCATGACGTTCCGCCTGGTCATGAAGCAGGTGGCGCTGGAGCAGGGCGTGCAGGCGACGTTCATGCCGAAGCCGTTCTCGGAGCACCCGGGCTCCGGCATGCACACGCACCTGTCCCTCTTCGAGGGTGACCGCAACGCTTTCTACGAGTCCGGAGCCGAGTACCAGCTCTCCAAGGTCGGCCGCTCCTTCATCGCGGGTCTGCTGCGGCACGCGGCGGAGATCTCGGCGGTCTCCAACCAGTGGGTGAACTCCTACAAGCGCATCTGGGGCGGCTCCGAGCGCACCGCGGGCGCGGGCGGCGAGGCGCCGTCGTACATCTGCTGGGGCCACAACAACCGTTCGGCCCTCGTCCGCGTCCCGATGTACAAGCCGGGCAAGACCGGCTCGGCACGCGTCGAGGTCCGCTCCCTCGACTCGGGCGCGAACCCGTACCTCGCCTACGCGGTCCTGCTGGCCGCCGGCCTCAAGGGCATCGAGGAGGGCTACGAGCTGCCGCCGGGCGCCGAGGACGACGTCTGGGCCCTGACGGACGCCGAGCGCCGCGCGATGGGCATCGAACCCCTGCCGCAGAACCTCGGCGAGGCCCTCACGCTGATGCAGCGCAGCGACCTGGTCGCCGAGACGCTGGGCGAACACGTCTTCGACTTCTTCCTGCGCAACAAGCAGGCCGAGTGGCACGAGTACCGCAGCGAGGTCACGGCGTTCGAGCTGCGGAAGAATCTGCCGGTGCTGTAGCCGCAGGTCAGGGCGGGTTTCTCGGCATCCGAGGCGGTGGGGCCGACGGTCGTGCACCGTCGGCCCCACCGCGTCTCGCCCCCTGCGCCGTCTCTGGGCCGTCAGACGCTGGACCGGTGCCCTCGTAGAGGCTGTCCAGGGCCTTCCGGGCGCGCGCGTCGCTGCTCGGGATCAGGTGCGTGTACACCCGGAGCGTGAACCCCGGATCGGTGTGTCCGAGGTAGTGGCTCGACGCCTTGATGTTCTCGCCGGCGTCCAGAAGAACCGAGGCGTAGAAGTGCACATTGGTTTTTGGCCGTATCACAGCCCAGGCAGCCGCCGCCCAACAGCCGCGTTGCACGGTGGCGTCCGCCTCGTCGAGAGATTTTTTTCGCGGTCCTGCCTGCAGGCGCCTGTCACAAATGGTTCCGCCGTCCTGTCACATCCAGTGCAGGCATTACTGATCAGTGCCGGTGAGCAGCTCACCACAGGATGCGCGCCGCACATGAAAACCTTGGAGAGGACTCCATCATGAAGGTCGTAGTCATCGGCGGAACCGGGCTGATCGGCTCCAAGCTGGTCGCCAAGCTCAACGAGCGTGGGCACGAGGCGGTCGCGGCCGCGCCCAACACAGGCGTCAACACGCTGACCGGCGAGGGGCTCGCCGAGGTGCTGAAGGGCGCGGAGGTCGTGGTCGACGTGTCCAACGCGCCCTCGTGGGAGGACGACGCCGTGATGAACTTCTTCCGCACCTCGACCACCAACCTCCTGCAGGCGGAGGCGGACGCCGGTGTGACCCACCATGTCGCGCTGTCTATCGTCGGTACCGACCGCCTGGACAACGGCTACTTCCGCGCCAAGCTGGCCCAGGAAGAGCTGATCAAGGCGTCCGGCATCCCCTACTCCATCGTCCACGCCACGCAGTTCTTCGAGTTCGTGGCCGCAATCGCGGACGCGGCCACCGAGGGCGACCGGGTGCATATCGCTCCCGTCAAGTTCCAGCCCATGCACTCCGACGACGTGGCCGCTGCCGTCGGCCGTACCGCGGTCGGTACCCCGGTCAACGGCGTGGTGGAGGTCGCCGGTCCCGACGTGTTCCAGTTCGACGAGCTCATCCGCAAGGTGCTCGCCGCCAAGAACGATCCCCGCACGGTCGTCACGGACCCGCACGCCCGGTACTACGGATCCGAGCTGGAGGAGACCTCGCTCGTGCCGGTTTCCGGCGCGCAACTCGCCGAGACCCGGTTCGTCGACTGGGTCGCGCAGCAG
>NZ_JAYWVC010000490.1:0-2159 GCF_036281785.1 Streptomyces chiangmaiensis
TGGACATAGCACTCCTGTCGAGAACGGTCGTGTCGCTGGGTAGACCGTTCGAGGACGGTGGACTCATCGGCAAAACCGCCCTGCCAGACGATCTACACCCCAGACTGCCGCCCGCGACCAGTACGAGCAGCCCGAAACGGGGTCACACCACCCCTGCTGACCAGCCACTTCAAGATGGCGCAGCCTCAATGTTCCAGGAGGAGGAGTACGGAATGGCCGAATCCGGCCCTGGCGTTATCGAGGGTGTGGTGGGCGGCAAGTCGCGGTTCGATGACATCTACGACCGTCCGGACCCCGCGCTGACTTCCGGCGGCTGGCCCCGCTCGAATACGAGATCCCGCATCATGCCCAGCCGGTCTTCCGGCAGGTAGCAACCAACCGGGCCGCGCTTGACGACGGCCACCCCGGCAGGCCAGCGGTGCTGGACGTGTGCTGCTCGTACGGGATCAATGCCGCGCGAGACGTCACGCTGGCGGAGATGTACGAGCGGTACTCCTCCCCCGACCGCCAGACCATGTCGACGGCGGAACTCGCGGCACAGGACAAGGAGTTATATGCCGAGCGACGCCGACCGGACGCGGTACCTGTCTTCGGCCTGGACGTCGCGGCACCCGCCGTGCACTACGCGCTCGAGGTGGGGCTCCTGGAGGCCGCCATCACCGACGACCTGGAACAAGGCCCACCCAGCCCCGGTCTGAGGCGCGCGCTCGCCGAGGTCGGCCTCGTCACGCTGACAGGCGGCGGCAGCTATGTCACCGCCCGCACATGCACGGCACTGATGGCCGGCGCCCAAGGCAGGTGTGGGTCAGCGCCTTCGTTCTGCGGACCGTGTCGTACCACCCGATCGTCCCGGCACTGGCCGCGCACGGTCTGAGCGCCACCGTCGAGGTCTCCCGCACCTATCCGCTGCGCCCCTTCACCGACGAGCGGGAGCAGCGGTATGCGATCGAGGCGGTACGGGCGCTGGGCGGCGACCCCGCAGGGCGCGAGAAGGACGGTCGTTTCCACAGCCTGCACTACGAGTCCCGGCCCGATAGGTGGTGACAGTCACGCGACCGATCAGGGGCTCACCGTGCGCAGCCGACGTCCAGTACTTCGATCACGTCGCCGTGGACCGTGTAGACGAGCCAGCTCCACTCGCCGAACGCTGCCGCCAGGTCCGGGGCTCGGGTCTCCGCGTCCTGGGCGACCGCGTCGATGAGCGCGATGATCTCCTCGTGCATCTCGTCCGGCACATCGAAGAGCACGTTGGCGGCGGGTTGGATCAGTTCGACTCGCATGATGCCCCCGCAGACGGGCAAGCAGGGCACCAGGTGAAGCGGCGTACACGACCGCTCGGCTCGGTGACCGAGGAAAGTCCCTTATGACCACCATAAATCCACTGCGGAGCCGTAATTTAACTACTGCATGATTTGATCTCGTTGTCGTGCTGCTCGATCACGCGCTTCAGAGCCTCGAGCGTGCGGGGAGGATGGGTCCTGCGGAAGAGGAGGACTGTGGCGAGGTCGGGCCCGGCGAAGGCCAGCATCGGCTTGGCCCTCCCGGCGTGGTAGCTCAGCACGTTGCGCTTGCGGCCCATCAGCTCGGCGGCAAGCGTCAGGGTGACGGTGTTACGGCTGCTGAGCACGGCGGCCAGAACCCGGTGGCGGTGATCGAGGATGCCGAAGCCGGGGTTGCGGCCGCGGCCGTCCCTGCCCGCGCTCTGTCGTTCGGCTTCGGCCAGGACCTGCCGGCACGGTTCGAGCCGGAGCACGAGCTGTTCGAACTGTTCGCGGGTCATGCCGGTGAGCGCGGGGTGGGTGAGGAGGAAGGTGACCTCGGCCGGGATCGGAGGCCCCGACTCGTCCCGTGGATCCTCCGGAAGCTGCTGGTCGGGGTCCCGCGGGGCAATGGTGTAGTTCCACTCGCCGTGGAACTCGTCGCGCTCGACCCGCCGCTCGACGTTCTTGCGCTCGGCCCGGGTGAGCACGCGGCCGGTGGGGTACGCGTTCTCGTCCAGCGCGGCATGGACGGTCAGTCCGGTGCTGGTGCGGGTGGCCGAGATAGTCTGCAACAGCACCTCGTAGCTGGTCAGCGGTTGCCCGCGCAGGCTGTGGGTGATCCGGGAGAACAGCCGGTGTTCTACTTTGTTCCATTGTGCGTCCAGAAGCCTGGAGGTC
>NZ_JAYWVC010000491.1:0-2144 GCF_036281785.1 Streptomyces chiangmaiensis
AGTGAGGTCGACCCGGAGCGCGGTACTGGCCTTACGACCAGTCCGTTTCTCCGGGTCGCCTCCCGAACCCGGCGTGCACCGCTAAGCGCACCGGGCTCTCCACAAGTCCCGTGGATTTGTGTTCACTTCATGCTTCGCTCGGCCACGGTGTCGGGATGCGTGTTCCCCGGTAGTAGTAGCGCTTGGCGCTCACCCTTGCCGGGTCGAACAGTTCCATCCCGCCCGCGGCGGGCCATATGCCGTAGCGTCGGCGTAGTACCCTCCAGGGAACACGCCGGTGCTTGCGCTCCTGCCATCTGACGATCTCCTTCCAGAGATAGGCCCTCAGATAGCTGAAAGTCGCATTCGAGCATCCGTACTTGAAGTACGCGGTCCATCCCCGCAGCATCCGGTTGAGCTGACGCAGCAGGTCTTCGAGCGGCAGATTCGTGCTCCGCCGGCAGACCGTCTTCACCTTGGCCATGATGGTCACCAGGGCCTTCTTGGCCGGATAGACGTAGACGTATCGTTTGCCGGTGCCTCGCTTGCGGTGACGCTGGATGCGCCATCCGAGAAAAGCAAGGCCCTCGTCGATATGGGTGATCAGGGTCTTCTCCGGTGACAGGCGCAGGCCCATCGTGGACAGGACCCCGGCGAGTTCTTCCCGCAGGGCTTCGGCGTGCGCCTTGGTGCCTGAAACGAGCAGGCACCAGTCGTCCGCATACCGCACGAGGCGGTAGTTGGGCAGACCCTGACGGCGCCGTTTGGCCCTTCCATACGGGCTGGCTCCTGGCCCGCCCGGCCCTTGGGCGATGTACTCATCCAGAACCGAGAGAGCCACATTGCTCAGCAGCGGGGAAAGAATCGACCCCTGCGGAGTTCCGGCGTCGGTATCCACCAGCGTGCCGTCCTCATCGAGGACGCCCGCCTTGAGGAATGCCTTCACCAAGGCCAGGACGCGTTTATCTCCGACGCGCTCCCGTACCCGATCCATAAGGGCGGAGTGCGAGATCTCGTCGAAACAGGCTTTGATGTCACCCTCAACCACCCACTCATACGAGCGGGATGCGAAATGGTGCACCTCTGCCACCGCGTCGTGAGCCCGGCGATTCGGACGGAACCCGTAGGAACACGGGCGGAAATCCGCCTCGAAAATCGGCTCCAACACCAGCTTCAAGGACGCCTGAGCCACCCGGTCACGGATAGTCGCGATCCCCAGATAGCGGACCTTGCCGCCAGCCTTAGGAATCGCGCGCCGCCGCGCAGGGAGAGGCCGGAAGGTGCGAGCCTTGAGATCCGCCCGCAGTTCCGCAAGGAACCCCTCCAGCCCGCGCACGGACTCGATGTAGTAGGCGGTCTCACCGTCTACTCCTGCCGTGCGCGCGCCCTTGTTGTTCCGCACCCGATCCCAGGCGACCAGCAGGAAGCCCGGATCGGTGACGAGGTTGTATAAATCATCGAACCTGCGATGAGGATCATCACTGGCCCAACGGTGCAGCTTGGTCTGGATCTCCAGTACCCGGCGTTCCGCCTTGAGCAAGACGTATTCCAGCTCGTCGGTATTCACCAACGACCTCCCGGCATTCCAGCATCCGTACTGCTGACTTGCTGGCCCCCTTCGCCATGCACGGACCTCTCGCCCGCTCGGACTACTACGGGGCCTCCGCCCCATCCAGCACCTTCGACAGACGACGTATCTATCCCAAGAACCCGGGTGGCTACCAGGTCAAGGGAGTGATGCGGGATGGTTCCCGTGTTCACGGTGAATCGATCGATCAGTCCGGCATCCAGCTTTGCCCCGGCAGCATCGCCACGGTTACGCCGCAGGCTTTCACCGTGGCCTCCCCACCGACACGCCAAGTCGGCTACGGAGTCAGCCCGCCCAGCGAACAGACTGTGCACTGCAACCCGGCCCATATCCACCAGATTTGAGCCGGTGCCACGCTTACGGAGCTTTGTCACTGATTCCTCTCGTATGCCCTCTGATCTCGCTCGCCGGACCCGGCCCGTCTGGCAGTTCCAGGCCGTCCCGGCTTTGTCAGCGCTGCTTCCCGCCCTCCCCGGCGTCTCCCGGGTCGGACTGCGCTCAGCTCCCACCAGCCTGCTGCGACAGGCTCGCGAGGAGGTCTTGCACCTCCTTCGATTCACCGCGCCTCACGGCGCAC
>NZ_JAYWVC010000492.1:0-2141 GCF_036281785.1 Streptomyces chiangmaiensis
GACCTCCTTGGCGAAGTCCTCGTTCTGCCACTCCCGGCGGGCGAAGCCGACGAGCGAGAAGCCCGGCGGCAGCAGGCCGCGGTTCGCCAGGTCGTAGACGGCAGGCATCAGCTTCTTGCGGGACAAATCGCCCGTGACGCCGAAGATGACCAGGCCCGACGGCCCCGCGATACGCGGGAGCCGTCGGTCCGCGGCGTCACGAAGCGGATTCGCTCCGTGTACGGATGTCAAAATGTCACCCCTTCGAGGGGGCGAGGCGCTGGAGTTCCGCCTCGGTCGACTTGAGCAGGTCGTTCCAGGAGGCCTCGAACTTGTCGACGCCCTCGTCCTCCAGGAGCCGGACCACGTCGTCGTACGAGATTCCGAGCCGCTCGACCGCGTCGAGATCGGCGCGCGCCTGCGCATAGGTTCCGGCGACGGCGTTGCCGCGGATCTCGCCGTGGTCCTCGGTGGCCACCAGGGTGGCCTCGGGCATGGTGTTCACCGTGTTGGGCGCCACCAGGTCCACCACGTACATGGTGTCCTTGTAGGCCGGGTCCTTGACGCCGGTCGAGGCCCACAGCGGGCGCTGCCTGTTGGCCCCCGCCTTGTCCAGGGCGAGCCAGCGGTCGCTGCCGAAGACCTCCTCGTACGCCTGGTAGGCGAGGCGTGCGTTGGCGATCGCCGCCTTGCCGCGCAGCGCCTTGGCCTCGGACGTGCCGAGGGCGTCGATCCGCTTGTCGATCTCGGTGTCCACGCGGGACACGAAGAAGGACGCCACCGAGTGGATCCTGGACAGGTCCAGGCCGCGCTCCTTGGCCTTCTCCAGGCCGGTCATGTAGGCGTCCATGACCTCGCGGTAGCGCTCCAGCGAGAAGATCAGCGTGACGTTGACGCTGATGCCGTGGCCGATGGTCTCGGCGATCGCCGGGAGACCCGCCTCGGTGGCCGGGATCTTGATGAGGGTGTTCGGGCGGTCGACCAGCCAGGCGAGCTGCTTGGCCTCGGCGACGGTGGCCCGGGTGTTGTGCGCGAGACGAGGGTCGACCTCGATCGACACCCGGCCGTCCTGGCCCTGCGTGGCGTCGAACACCGGACGCAGGATGTCGGCGGCGTCCCGGACGTCCGCCGTGGTGATCATGCGGACCGCCTCTTCGACGGTGACCTTGCGGGCGGCGAGGTCGGCGAGCTGCTGCTCGTAGCCGTCGCCCGACGAGATGGCCTTCTGGAAGATCGTCGGGTTGGTGGTGACGCCCACGACGTGCTGCTGGTCGATCAGTTCGGCGAGATTGCCGGACGTGATCCGCTTGCGCGACAGGTCGTCCAGCCAGATCGCGACGCCTTCTTCGGAGAGGCGCTTCAGTGCGTCTGTCATGGAAAATGCATCTCCTACGTATCGTATATCAGCGTCAGCGCTGGGCTGCGGCGATCGATTCCCGGGCGGCGGATGCGACGTTCTCGGCAGTGAAGCCGAACTCGCGGAAAAGGACCTTGCCGTCGGCCGAAGCACCGAAGTGCTCCAGGGAAACGATGCGGCCCGCGTCCCCGACGAACCGGTGCCAGGTGAGGCCGATCCCGGCCTCGACCGAGACCCGCGCCCTGACCGACGGCGGCAGGACGCTGTCCCGGTACCCCTGGTCCTGCTCCTCGAACCACTCCACACACGGCATCGACACCACTCGCGTCGGGACGCCCTCGGCCTGGAGCCGCTCGCGGGCCTCGACGGCGATGTGCACCTCGGAGCCGGTCGCGATCAGGATCACCTGCGGCTCGCCACCATCGGCCTCGAACATCACATAACCACCGCGGACCGTGTCCTCGTTGGGCTCATAGGTCGGCACACCCTGGCGGGTCAGTGCGAGCCCGTGCGGGGCACCCTTGCCGAACTCCTTGGTCCAGCGCTTGAGGATCTCGCGCCAGGCGATGGCGGTCTCGTTCGCGTCGGCCGGGCGGACCACGTGCAGCCCCGGGATGGCACGCAACGAGGCCAAATGCTCGACCGGCTGGTGGGTGGGCCCGTCCTCGCCCAGACCGACGGAGTCATGGGTCCACACATAGGTGACCGGCAGGTGCATCAGCGCCGACAGACGCACCGCGTTGCGCATGTAGTCGGAGAACACCAGGAAGGTGCCGCCATAGACGCGGGTGTTGCCGTGCAGCGT
>NZ_JAYWVC010000493.1:0-2104 GCF_036281785.1 Streptomyces chiangmaiensis
GTGAACGAAACATTACGTCAAGGACGCGTACAGAGGCAAATCACTTACGGAAGCGCGCCGGGTCACGGGGTGGGTCACGCCGTCAACTCCTGCCGCAGCGCATCGCGCAACCGTGCCGCCCGCTCGGACACCTCGGCGGGTCCGAGCGACACCGCGCGGTCGGCCCAGCGCTGCCCCTCCGCCAGCTCACCCTGACGCGCATAGACGAGGGCCAGCCGAAGGGCCGCCCGGCCGTGCCCCGCGTTCGCCGCCCGGGTCCACCACAGCGCGGCCTCCGGCTCGCTTCCCTCACGCGCCAGCAGCAGCCCCAGGTTGAACGCGCCGTTGCGCGACCCGCCCTCCGCGGCCTCCCGGTACCACCGGGCCGCCTCCACGACGTCGCCGCGCGCGGCCGCCAGCATCCCGACCCGCACCTGAGCCCGCCGGTGCCCCTGCGTCGCCGCCCGCTCGTACCACTCCTCGCACTCGGTCTTGCCGTGCGACGGCTCGCCCAGCTCATGCGCGGGCGCGGGCGGCCGGCGGGCGTCGAGCAGGGTCGCCAGCCGGTAGGCGGCCTCCGCGCTGCCGCCGCCCGCGGCGCACCGCAGATGCCGCTCGGCCGTCTGCTCGTCGCCCTCCCGCAGCCGTGCCATCCCGACCTGGAACGCGGCCTCGGTGTGCCCGGCGGCCGCCGCCCGCTCGTACCATCCGAGCGCGGCCTCGTCGTCGTCGCGTCCCGCGTACAGGATCCCGAGGTTGAAGGCGGCGTCGACGCTTCCCGCCTCCGCGGCCTTGGAGAACCACGGCTCGGCGCCCGTCGCGTCCCCGCCCTGGAGCAGCAGGATCGCGAGCGCGTTGGCGGCCTCGCGGTGGCCCGCGTACGCCGCCCGCCGGTACCACTGGTCGGCCTGCGCGGTCCGTCCCTGCTCGGCGCAGAGCAGCCCGAGGTTGTAGGCGCCGTTGACGTCACCGGCGTCCAACGCAGCCCGGTACCACCGCTCGGCCGTCTGCGTCTCGCCGCGCTCGGCGTGCAGCGCCCCCAGCGCGTTCGCCGCGTTGCCGTCACCCTCCTGCGCGGCGCGCAGCCACCAGACGGCGGCGTTCTCGGTGTCCCCCGCGTCCCGCAGCAGGAAGCCGAGCGCGCAGGCCGCCCTCGCCTCCCCGTCCTTGGCGCTCGTCAGATACCAGCGCCCGGCCTCCTTCAGCTCGCCCCGCTTCTCCAGGATCGCGCCCAGGTGCAGCGCGGCCCGCCGGTGCCCACGCGCCGCGGCCTGCCGGTACCACCGCTCGGCCTCCTCGAGCGCCGACGGCTCGACACCGTTGTCGGCTCCGGCCTCCTGCTCGTGCAGGGCCTTGCGGTCGAGCGCACGGGCCAGCCGGTAGGCGGCCTCGCGGTGCCCGCGCTCGGCGGCGGCACGCATCCAGTGCCCGGCGCTCTCGTCGCCGCGGTGCTCCAGCAGATCGGCGAGCGCGTACGCACCGAGGGTGTGGCCCTGTTCGGCGGACTGACGCAGCCAGTACTCTGCCGCCGGCTCGTCGCCGCGTTCACGATGGTGGCGCCCGAGCGCATGCGCGGCCGCGGCGGACCCGGCGACGGCGGCGATCCGCCACCAGCCGGCCGCCTCGTCGGCGTAGCCACGCTGGTGCAGCAGGACACCCAGGTTGTTGGCCGCGGCACGGTCACCCGCGGCGGTGGCGGCACGCAACTGGGGCTCGGCTCCGTCGAGATCGCCGCGGCGCAGCAGCATGGCCCCGAGGACGCTCATCGCCTCGACGTCGCCGGTTTCAGCGGCAAGCCGATGGCGCACTTCCTCGGCGGCCTCGCCGGTCTCGTCCTGACCGGCGGACTGCGCAATTCGCCCCGTCCCGAACAGAGCTGCCTTCTCCCCCATAACGTCCATCGTCGCACCACCTGCAACCCGGGTACACCTGGTATACCGCAGCCAGTGAGGTCACTTCAGCGTTTTGTCGACATGCCCACAGAGAGACAAGTCAAACACAGAATGGCCAACTCCCCCCGCAAGCGGTCGCACTTCACGAGAGTGGGCAGGTCACGCCGTACTCCCCGTCGTGTCGCGCACACGTGGAAGGCCCGGATCCTTGATCAGGATCCGGGCCCTCTACT
>NZ_JAYWVC010000494.1:0-2085 GCF_036281785.1 Streptomyces chiangmaiensis
TCTGTCTGACGCCAGGTCACCATCCCGCCGCCCGGCGCATCATCACGCACCGCAACCATTACGTTGCCGAGAAGACCTCACTGGACAAAGATCACACCGAACTCCATATCGCGATGATCGGTGGCAGTCCCCCTTCCTTCTTCACTCTTCCCGGGCGAATGGCCCTGGACGCGCCCTACGCCTCCGCACGTGCACTGACCTCGGGGAAACCAGCTGTCCTGGTCGATCCCGACCCACCCGACCGGATCAGCGGCATGTACCGCCCTACCCGTACGTCGCCCTTTCGGTCCCTGTCACCCTCGCGGGCCAGCGCTTCGGCGCCCTCACCGTCCTCCGGCTGGAAACCTACGGCAACTACCGGGCGACGGAATGCGCAGACTTGCAGGAGATCGGACAGGAACTGGCCATGGCCCTCGCCGAGCTCGCCAAGACTGGCGCTGCAATCACAGCCGGGGGGACACAGCGGAGCCTCCCCCAGCATCGTCCGCAACCTTCATGGAGCCGGGCTGCACGCCCGGACACCGGCGACGGAGGCACTCCTTGGGCGCCCGCTGTTCATCTCCGACAGCCGATCGACGGCTGCCGGCTCCCACTGGCCCGATGAAGAGTCGCAGGCCGAGGCATACCTTCCGCTCATGGCAGGCAGGCACATCACCGATCTTCCGTTCGCCGGGCGCGGAAAGATCGTCGGCGTCTGCTGCCTGTCGTTCCCAAGATCCCGCGGCTTCCCGCCGGAGGAGAGGGCCGTACTGAGCATGATGGCGGGATTGCTGGGCGCGGCCGTCGAGCGCGTCCAGCTGAGCGCGAAGCAGCGCGCGGTTGCCGAACACCTCCAACAGCGGCTTTTGCCCCCCACCCTCTCCGAGCTGCCCCGGCTGACCGCCACAGCGCGGTATCAGCCCGCCACGGTCACCTCCAAAGTGGGCGGTGACTGGTACGACGTGATCAAACTGCCCGGCGAACGGATGGTGCTGGTCGTCGGCGACGTGGAAGGCCACGCCATCGAGAGCACCGCCGTCATGGGCCAGGTACGCACCGCGGTGGCCGCCTATGCAACCGAAGGCCACCGCCCCGCCACGGTGATCGACCGCACCGGCAGACTGCTCGCCGAACTGGGCACCGACCTGCTCGTCACCTGCTGCGTCGTCGCCCTGGACACGGCCGACGGCACGATCGAGGTGGCCTTGGCCGGCCACCCCGAACCGCTGGTGCAACGGCTCGACGGGAGCATCTGCCACCTGGAGGCCCCCGCCAACCTGCCTCTGGGCGTCGCAATGCCGTACGCCTACCAGGGGCGTGAGCACACCCTCGAGCCCGGATCCCTCCTGATGCTGTACTCGAACGGACTGGTCGACCGGCACACGGCCGACCCCGGAGACGGCGCGCAGGTGCTCCTCAGCTCCTGCAGCCGCGAGGCCGGGGCCGACCTCGAGCAGTTGGCCGACCACCTCATCGCCCACGTCTCCGGCCCCCAGCAACGCCGCGACGACGCCGTCCTGCTCCTGGCCCGCTATGAAGGTGCCATCGGCGAGGGCGCGCCGCGGACGGGGAACCTGCAGATCCAGCAACGCGACCTGCACGGGGTCAAGGCAGCACGCAGCTTCGTGGACGACCGGCTGAGCGCCTGGGAGCTGGCGGAGATGTCGGACACCCTTCAACTCATCGCCTCCGAAATCGTGACCAACGCACTCGTCCACGCCGGCAGCAATGTCGACGTCCGGCTGCGGGCGTTCGCGGATCATGTCAGGCTCGAGGTACGGGACTCCGACAGCAACCCGCCGGTTCCTTCGCCCCTGGCGCTCGTGGAGGAGGAGAACGCAGAGGCCGAGCACGGCCGCGGTCTGCTCATCGTGGAGGCTCTGTCCGGCTCGTGGCACAGCTCCCCGAACGGCCGGGGCAAGACAGTCTCGGTGGAGGTGCCCATCGCGGACACTGAGCCATGATGCACTCCTGCGCCGTCCACGAAAGCGCCTGGTGCGGCGAGCACCGGAGGCCGGTCCAATGCACAGGAATCTTCAGACTACTGGTCCGCAAGGGCCGGCAGGTCTCGGTGAAGCTCAGCGGGACTCGGCGGCATGGCGGTAG
>NZ_JAYWVC010000495.1:0-2069 GCF_036281785.1 Streptomyces chiangmaiensis
AGTACTCCAGCTGTAGATCGTGATCCGAGAGAGGCGCGTCGGCGAGGGGCGGCCGTTATTCCAGCCACATCCCGTCGCGCATGATGACTCTCCCGTGTAGTTCCGGCTCGCCGCGCCAAGCGCGCACAGTCCTCGGGACCACGCGTACATACAGAAAGGAACCCTCTTCCACGCGTGGATCCCACCCGAACTTGTCGGCGAACGCCTCCGCTGCGCCTCCGGGCACCTCCTGGTCCGGGAAGTACTCCGCCTCGCCCTGGAGGAGCACCACGTCGAAGGTGTCCGGTAGTGACAGGCGCACGCGCGGCTCTTTGCGGACGTTTCGCGCAGTCACGGAAGTGGCGCTGGTGCACATCCACACTGCTCGCCCATCCCACAAGAACCACAGCGGCACCTGGTGCGGCCCGTGATCAGGGTGAGCCGTCGACACCCATACATCCCGCTCGGTAACGAGCCGCTCCAGAGCGTCGCGCATACGCTCCGCCGTCTGGCGACGAACGATTCCCGTGGTCTCCATGAGGACCGACCCTAGCCAAGCAGGCGCGAAGCGCGCCTGAGGCGCAGGACCTACTCCCAGCGACCGATGAACCCCTCAGCTTTGGGCTCGGGGCGACCAACTTCGGTGCTCAGAGTGGCCAGCGGAAGTGCTCAGTCACACTTGTCCCCGGTAATGGCTGGCTCGTGATCGCGCCTGGTGGCTGCGTCGCCAGGCGGACCAGCTGAGCCGGTGGGCCGGGCCGTGAGCGGGCCGGACAACGACACTGATGAACAGGCGCTGGATCTCGTTGCAGGTCAGCGGGATCAGGTCGCCCGGCGTGGGGCGGTGTGCGTGTTCGTCGGCGCGGACCACTGCGAGGAAGGCACGGGACAGCATCGCGAGGGTGACCCAGCAGGTCCAGGAAGGGTAGCGGCGGACCTGGTGCTCATCCGGTCCGGCCTTGGGTCAAGGCCCCACGGCGCACGGGAAGTCGTCGTCGATGCTGCGGGCTACCTGGCGTGCCCCTCCCTCGTCGATTTTGGTCCGCGGTCAGCGGGGGAGGCGTGCGACTAACTCTCGTTTGCTGCCTGGCTGTTCAAGATCAACGATGACCCTGCCATGAACGGCTCGGTGCCGACGAGATGGCACAAGGGCGCGATCCCAGCGCAGGCCGGTGTGAGATGGTCATTGCGGCAAGGCAGCCCCGGCTTGCCATTCATCGAACTCCCAGGCCGGATAACAGGTGCTCAAGTACGGCAGGTGCCCGTCCGACTCGGCGGCTGTCAGTGGTTTCGCGAGCCGGAGGGCGATGTGGCCGGTCGCATCGATGTCGAACCCCCAGGAGAAGCCGACCACCGGCAAGACGTGCCGCTGGGCCTGGTCCAAAGGTGTCCATGCCAGGAAGCTGTGGGCGAGCCAGGCCATGGGTTCACGTTCGGCTCGTGACGGGGCGTCGAACAGAGTGGGGCTGACGCCGAAGAAGGCGTAGGAGGAAGGCGCATCTTCGAACAGGACGAACGGATCCATATCGAAGTCGACACCGCCGGACGAGTTGTCTGTGGACTGGACCAGCTGGACCCAGCCGAACATGGCTCGATACCCCGTGCCGGGATAGTCCACCACAGCCGTGCAGCACGGAAACCGCGCGCTTCAGGGCGCTTGCCGACCGTCGACGGCTCATCAACCTGTTCAAGAGCCACCGTCACATTGCCGGTCTCACCATCGCGAGTGAAGGGAAGGATCACGGCATCACCCTGCCAATTGCGCATCATCAGCTACAAGCGCCAAAAGAAGACAAGCGTTCGGCGATACCGCGGTGTCAGTTCTGACCAACATCCCGGGCCTGTTGGACTGCCAACCGGTCTCGGACCTCACCTACAGGCGCTCTCGCTCCTCCCCTGTGCAGCCAGACGGCCGAAGTACGACGAGACCCCCGGAGTACCCGCAGCTCGAAGATCACAGGCGGGTTGTGATCTTCGTAGCCGGGCGGCCTCCGTTCCGTCCCGCGATCCTTGTCCGGCTCACCCGTACGGTCGGTAGGTCACATAGGGCTGCGGGCCGCCGTCGGCGCGCAAAGGCCCCGGCTGGACGG
>NZ_JAYWVC010000496.1:0-2065 GCF_036281785.1 Streptomyces chiangmaiensis
CGACAGCCTGAGCCACCTGGTCGCCGTCATGCAACGCACCGGTCACAGCACCGCCGCGGTCACCCACGACGGCAGCGCCACCGGCCGCCTGCTCGGCCTGGTGACCTCCCGCGACTTCCACCCCCAGCGCCACGACCTCGACGGACCGGTGAGCGGTCGGATGACCGCCATCGCCGACCTCTCTCACGCCGCAGCCGACACCACGCTCTCCGAAGCCAACGCCCGACTGTGGGACCAGCGGCGCGACTGCCTCCCCGTGCTCGACGCCGAGGGCCACCTGCAGTACCTGGTCTTCCGGTCCGACTACACGGACAACAAGCGCTTCCCGAACCAAGCCGTCGACAGCGCCAAGCGCCTGCGCGTGGGCGCGGGCATCAACACCCACGACTACCAAGAGCGCGTTCCCGCCCTGCTGGAGGCCGGCGCGGACGCCCTGTGCTTCGACTCCTCCGATGGCTACAGCGACTGGCAGGCACAAGCCCTGAACTGGGTGAAGAAGCACTACCCGGAGATCCCGACCGGCGGCGGCAACGTGGTCGACGGCGAGGCGTTCACCTTCCTCGCCGAGACCGGTGCGGACTTTGTCAAGGTCGGCGTGGGCGGCGGCTCCATCTGCATCACCCGCGATCAGAAGGGCATCGGTCGCGGCCAGGCCAGCGCGGTGCTGGACGTCGCCGCCGCCCGGGACGCCTTCCGTGATCGCACCGGCGAGTACGTGCCGATCTGCTCTGACGGCGGGCTGGTGCACGACTACCACGTGGCCCTGGCGCTGGCGCTGGGAGCCGACTTCGTCATGATGGGCCGTTACTTCGCCCGCTTCGACCAGGCGGCCGGCGCGAAGCTCCCCACCCGGGACGGCTTCGTGAAGGAGTACTGGGGCGAGGGCTCGAACCGCGCCCGCAACTGGCAGCGCTACGGACAAGGAGGCCAGGGCCTGATCTTCGAAGAGGGCGTCGACGGCTACGTCCCCTACGCCGGCGACCTCAACGAAGGGCTCGCCGTGACCATCGCCAAACTCAAGACCACGATGGTGTCCTGCGGCTCCACCACTCTTCCGGAGTTCCAGTCCACGGCCCGGCTGACTCTGGTCTCCGACCAGAGCTTCCAGGAAAGCCACGCCAACGTCACCCTGCGGGACACCCCGGCGACCGTCGGCTGAGAGGCTGTCAAGAGCCCTGGGCTACTGGCTGGAGGGGAATAGTGCACAGCCGGAATAACCCCCTCCCGCCAGTAATCCGCGAGATCACCAAAGATGCTCTCACCGAGTACTTCGGCACCCCGGCAGTGAAGTCGGTCAAACGCAAGCTCGATCCCGACCTTGTGCCGGGATCGAGACCCTGATCGAGCCGGCCGGGGGCCAGATCGTCGCCGAGTACTTCGACATCGGTCACAGCCGCTCCCTCCCCTGGCAGCGCCGCCCCCGCGCCAACGAACTCCTCCAAGCGCTCCGCAACGCGAACCGCGGCTTCGACGCCGTCGTGATCGGCGAGCCGCAGCGCACCTTCTACGGCAACCAGTTCGGCAACACCTTCCCGGTGTTCGTACACTTCCGCATCCCGCTGTGGGTGCCGGAGGTCGGCGGGCCCATCGACCCGGACAACGAGGCCCACGACCTGGTCATGTCCGTCTTCGGCGGCATGAGCAAGGGAGAGCGCAACCGCATCAAAATCCGGGTGCGCACTGCCATGGGCTCTCAGGCCAAGCTCCAGGGCCGCTACCTCGGCGGACGACCGCCCTACGGCTACCGGATTGCCGACACCGGACCCCACCCCAACCCCTCGAAGGCCGCCGCCGGCCAGCGCATCCACAAACTCGAGCCCGACCCTGTCGCCGCACCCGTCGTGCAGCGGATCTTCACCATGTACGTGAGCGGCATGAGCGACAAATCCATCGCCGCCGAGCTCACCCGGGAAGGCATCCCTTGTCCCTCCGCCCACGACGCCACCCGGAATCCGCACCGCAAGAAGACCGCATGGCAGCAGGGCGCCGTGCGCAACATCCTGATCAACCCCCGCTACACCGGCTACGAGGTCTGGAACAAGCAACGCAAGGAAGAACGCCTCCT
>NZ_JAYWVC010000497.1:0-2052 GCF_036281785.1 Streptomyces chiangmaiensis
TCGCGCCTGCGCACTCGTCTCGTCGTTCGCGTCGCTGCGCAGCCACGCGCCGATGAACACCTGCGCATAGCCGCCCGGGTCGGTGGCGGCCGTCGCAGTGCGCACGGCGGTGGGCTTGGTCGCGGGGGCCGCCGCGACCGTGGTCGGGGCGGAGGTGACGGCGACGCACAGGGCGATGGGACCGGCAGCGATGACAGTCCAGACCGCTACGCGTGAGAGGCGTACGCGGCGGCGCATCGCCTCCAGCCGGGCGCCGGCTGCCATCGGAGCAGCGGCCTCGGTCTGTGAGGCCTGCTTGCCAGGGGACATGGTCAAACTCCCAGGTCAGAACGGATGTTGCTGACCTCGAGAAAACCCGTCGACCCCGACCCGACCACCGACCACGAACCCCCGACCATGGTCACGATGGGGACACGAAGTTCATGGTCGGGGTCATGGTCGGCCCGACCATGACCCCGACCATGGGTCAGCCCGGAGCCGGCGACAGGCCATCGCATCCGGCGCGCGTTGCCCAGACCGGCGACCGCTGTGCGATCACGTGCCGCCGGGCCACAGGGCCCGGACACCGATGCGCAGACGGAAGCCGGCCGGGCCGCGTCAGACGCCTGCGCAGTGCGCGAGACGGACCTGCGCAAGAGAAGATCAGGAAACTCGGGGCGACTGCGCAGCCGACCCGGCACAACTCGACTGCGCAGGATCCTCAACCGGTTGCGCAGGCCGATTGCGCAACGCCCGTCCAGGGCTGCGCAATCACTGAGCGCCCCGGCTGAAGGCGCCGTGGTCGGCCCGACCATGAGCCCGACCACGGCAGCTAGACGGCTCCGTTGCCGGATCGTGACCGATGGTCGGGGCTCGTGGCCGTCAGCCTGGTCGGGGTCGGCGGGTGAGCTGACGCCATGGAACACACGCACGCCCCCACGCCCAGGACTACCGACCGCCCCACCTCGGCGGGCCCGGTGTGCCGCCGTGGCCACTGCGCGCGGCAGGCGTCGGGGGCAGGGCGGTGAGCCGCGTCGGGGCGGGGATCCGCCGGGGTGTCATGACGGCCGATCAGTTCACCCAGATCGCCAACGCGCTGTTCCGCGACTCTGGGCTGTCGTTCAAAGCGAAGGGCATCTTCGGGTACGTCAGTACGCACAGGAACGGCTGGCAGGTGACGGTCACCGACCTCGTCCGACTGGGCCCGGACGGACGCGAAGCGGTACGCACCGGCCTGCAGGAGCTCGAGGCACACGGCTACCTGATCCGTGAACGCCTGCGCCGCCCGGACGGCACCCTCGGCGAGATCGTCTACTGCATCACGGACCGCCCGGCCACCTTGGACATCGCGCTGATCGAAGCCGACTTGATGGTCACGGCCCCCGAGGCCAAGCACGCCGACGGCCTCCCGGCGGGGATCCGCCGGGGCGTGATGGCGGCCGATCAGTTCACCCAGATCGCCAACCGGCTCTTCCGCGACACCCAGTTGTCCTTCAAAGCCAAGGGCCTGTTCGGACTGCTCTCCACACACCGGGACGGCTGGCGGATGACCGTCTCCGACATCGCCCGCCGTGGCCGCGATGGTGACTCAGCCGTCAAGAGCGGGCTGAAGGAGCTGGAGAAGCACGGCTTCCTGGTCCGGGAACGCGAGCGCGGCCCAGACGGCACCCTCGGCGCGGCCGCGTACGGCGGATGCACCCGGGGATCCTGCTGCTGCTCGAACTCGGGGCGGCTCGCCCCGAACTGCTACTGACCGGGCAGGCGCTGACCGACCAAGGCCGCGTCGTGACCGTGATGCTGGAATCCGGCTGGAGCCGCGACCAGCTACGGCACGTCATCGCTGCCCGGCCCCTGCCCCATCCGGTACGGACCACGGTCGGCGCGATCATCGCTGCCCGCTTGCGTGCCGCCCAGGCCTACCCGCCGCCCACCCTCGCGGCCGACCACCACGACGCACCCGTGTGGGACACCCCGCAGCCACAGCCGGTGACCGGCTCCGCCGCCACGCGCACGGTGAGCGAGGCCCTGACCTACCGGGCCCTTACCGAATGCGCCGGCTGCGGCTTTCCCGGA
>NZ_JAYWVC010000498.1:0-2047 GCF_036281785.1 Streptomyces chiangmaiensis
CCGTATGACCAGCACCAAGCCCTCCGAAGACGCCGCCGAACGCTTCGTGACCGCCGTGATGGTGGACATCCCAGACGACAAGCCGGTGATCCATATGATCAGCTGCGGCCATCCATCACCGCTACTGCTGCGCGAATCCGGCGCCACCGTACTACGCGTGCCAGAGCCGGCACCGCCGCTCGGCCTGGGCATGGTCCCAGCCAGCGCCTATGTGCCGACGACCTTCCCCTTCCAGAGCGCAGACCGGTTGGTGCTCTACACTGACGGCTTCACCGAAGCCCGGAACGCCCACGGCGTCTTCTACCCACTGGCCGAACGTGTCGTGAGATGGGCCGACTTGGAATCCAGGCACCTGGTCCGCAGAATCGCCGCCGATGTCCGGGAGTACGCGGACGGCCAGGCTCACGACGACATGGCCATGATCATTGCGCAGCGAGACCGTGTGGGGTCCCAGAAGTAACGCATAGCCTTTGAACAGGCACTTTGTAACCCCGCTCGATCATGGCAGGGTCGGGCTGCATGGCGTTGCGCGTGCTCTGTCTGGTCTTTTTGAGGTTTCTCGGACTGCTCCTGCTGTTGTCGCGGTCGGAGGAGGCCAAGAACGTCGAACTGCTCGCGTTGCGTCACGAGGTGGCGGTGCTGCGCCGCCAGCTCGGCGTCCGGCCGCGTCTTGCCTGGCCGGACCGCGCCGTGCTCGCGGCTTTGGCCCGGTACCTACCGGGCAGGCTGCGCCGGCACCGCCTGGTCAGCCCCGGCACCCTCCTGGCTTGGCACCGGCGTCTGCTGCGCTGGAAGTGGGAGCAGAAACCCGCGCGCACTGGGCGACCGCCGATCCCCGAGGAACTCACCGCCCTGATCCTGCGCCTGGCCAGAGAGAACCCCGCGCGGGGCTCGACCCGCGTCCAGGGCGAGCCGCCCCGCACAGAAGGCGCCAGAAAGTGAGGAGCGGGCGAGTGCCCTGTGAACGGCTCCTGCGCAGGCGGAATGGCCTATAACGCCATGGTCGCGTTCACGGGAATCTCATAGCTTGGATGCGGCCTGGCGCTAGCTGGTCCAACGCACATGGGGGACAGAACTCATGAATGCACGCAATCGCGTAACTGTGCTAGCGGCGGGGCTGACCGCCGCTACGGCACTCATCATTTCCACCATCGCGCCCTCCGCCTCCGCCGCCGCATCCCACCAGCAGCACACCATGAGCACGACGGGTGTCTACGGCATCGGTCAGTACACGCAGAGCGGTACGGGGTACACCCTCCAGGCATACGTACACGACACCGTTGCCGATGGATACTGCGCTGAGGTTTGGCTGGACTTCACCACCGACCCGCACGAACACCACGGGCCTCTCATGACCTACGCCTGCGGGAAGAACGTCGACGGCTGGGGCGCCACGCGACACGCCAACAGTCCGAACCACCGAATCAAGTCGTTCCGGATGGCCGTCTGTCGTGCCCACAAGCCCTGGGCCCGCTACCCGAGCCAGAACCAGATCTCCCGCCCGGTGGGCTGCAAAGAGTGGAACAACAGCAATGCCGCGGGCTGGGCGGTACTCGCCTGGAAGGCGAACGACGCCAAGATCACGTCTGTCGACTGACAACAGCTCCGGTACAGATCGAGTGCTGGATCGAGGCCCCGTTCCGAATGCCAGGCCGTCTTCAACGACGAACCGGCCTTGCTGGAGCTGATCGCAGACGTACTCGCGCTCTCCGAGGACGCCCTGTGGGCGATGGACATCAACCACGGTGGGGCTGCCCTGCTCATCGGCCTCCTGCTCAGCCACGACCAGCCGATGGTCTACATCACCGGCCTGGCCGTGCACCAGGCGTCCGCCGCCTACCGCGGCCAGGGCAAGACGGACGAGAAGGACGCGTTCGTCATCGCTGATCAGGCACGTATGCGCAAGGACCTGGGTCTCCTGCGGCCTGGCGACGAGATAGCCGTCGACCTGCGCACCTTGACCGCCCGCCGCCTCGACTTGTTGAAGGCTCCCCTGCCTGAAGGGAGGGGATTCGTCACCCTCCTGGGCTGAGCGGGGATTTGCGGC
>NZ_JAYWVC010000499.1:0-2017 GCF_036281785.1 Streptomyces chiangmaiensis
GGCGTGGACACCCTTGGTGTAAATGAGCTCAGCAGCCTGCTCCAGGATGCGGGCACGCGTTGCCTGTCCCTTGGACGTGAGTTTGTGAGGCGTCGGTGCTGCCGTGGTGGTGGTCATGCTTCACGGTACCCCAGATTGGGCTTGACAGCCCAGAGTCGAGTGGTGTTGACTTCTGCGAAGTGGGCCTGGCAGCCCAAAAAGTCCGCCGGCGGAGTCCACGGTCACAACGAGGACCGGACCCTGAAGCAGTAAGAACCGACGTGGGCTCGACGCTGACCACTCGCACATCCACCGGAGGCCGATTCGCCATGTCACGACTGAACGTTCCCTCTCCTGACGACGTCCCCGCCGACGCGCAGGGCATCCTCGACAACGTCGGCGCACAGTTCGGCTTTGTCCCGAACATGTTCGCGACTCTTGCGTCGAACCCGACCGTCCTCGACGTGGTCATGACACTGCAGGCCACCTTGAGCCGGGTTCTGGACGCGAAGACGCGGCACACCATCGCGCTCGCCGTGTCGCAAGCCAACGGTTGCGATTACTGCCTGGCGATGCACACGTACGTATCGTCCGAACTCGGTGGTATGTCGAGCGATGACATCGACTTGGCCCGGGCCGGGAGCTCGATCGATGCCAAGCGCGCCGCGGTCGCTCGTTTCGCCCAGCAGGTGGTGGAGAGCCGCGGTCAGGTGAGTGACGCCGACCTGGCGGCTGTGCGAGGTGCTGGGTACACCGACCCGCAGATCCTGGCGATCGTCACGGTGGCGGTGCAGGTCCTGCTGACCAACTTCATCAACAACGTCAACCAGACCGACATCGACATCCCCGCCGTCAGCTCGGTCGGTACGCCGGGATAAGCGTCGGCGTCCTTATCGAGGCGGCGTACCTGGCCCCTCGATCCGTCACTGTCTCCAACGATCACTCGGGAAAGGTTCGGTATGCCGGGCTCCGAACTCTATGAAAAATTCATGGCACTGCACACCCGCGACGGCGGCCTCGTCATGCCGAACGCATGGGACGGCCTCTCGGCGCTGATGCTGGCCGATGCCGGCTTCGAGGCGATCGCAACGTCATCGGCGGCACTCGCCACCACACTCGGCCGCCTCGACGGGCGTCACGAACTCACTCGCGACGAGCACCTCGAACATGCGCGGCTGCTCGGCCGACTCACCGGGCTGCCCGTCAACGGAGACTTCGAGGACGGCTACGGCGACACGCCTGAAGACGTCGCTGCGACCGTGGAAGCCGCCGTGGCCTATGGCCTGGCCGGTATCGGGATCGAAGACACCTCGGGCCATCCCGATCAACCGATCCGCGACTTCGACGATGCCGTCAACCGCGTACGTAGTGCCGTCAACGCGGCCAAGGGGCGCATCGTCGTCACCGGCCGCACCGACAACTTCATCCAAGGGCGGCCCGATCTCGACGACACCATCCGGCGTCTGACGGCCTTCGCCGAGGTCGGCGCGGATGTGCTCTACGCGCCTTTCCCTCCCGACCTCGATGCCCTGACCGCGATCGTCACCGCTGTCGCGCCGACGCCGGTCAATGTCCTCATCTCGCCGGCGGACAAGGTGCTGACCGTCGCCGAACTACAAAAGGCCGGGGTCAAGCGCATCAGCTTCGGTCCGGCGCTCTACGCCCATGCGATGGGTGCACTCGAGCAGGCCACCAAGGCGCTGGTCGCGGGCGACATCGCCACCGCGTCGACAGGTATCAGCTTCGAACGCATTGACGAACTACTTGCCCGCGGCAAGAACTAATCCAAACCCTGCGCACCAACGCTTCTCATCCACTGATCACAAGAAGAAGGTAAACTGACATGGTTATCGACAAGGTCATGAGCAAGCACCTCACCAGGTATTTCGACCCCAGCAAGACCATTCCGGAGGAAACGCTTCAGAAGCTGCTGACGTTCCTGCGTTCCACGCCGTCTTCGGTGAACGTGCAGCCCAACCACTTCTACGTCCTCGGCTCGGACGAAGGTAAGAAGCGGCTCGCCGACAACCTGGGTGAA
>NZ_JAYWVC010000005.1:0-120015 GCF_036281785.1 Streptomyces chiangmaiensis
GTGTCGCCGGATGCGGAGCGAACGCGGGCGACCAGTGCATCCACAACCGTTCGGGATGCGCCAGATGAGCCGGTTTGGGTCCAAGACTCACTCCTGCTCACTGATTAGGAACGGTGGGCGACGACGACCGGGCCCGGCGCGGAGGAGCAGCGCCAGCCTCTGACCCGTGCGTGGGGCGGCATCGACGACAACACGTCGGCCACGCCCGTGTACCAGGCACGGCGAGGCACTCCGGGCGGACCGGGTGGCCAGTGTGTGGGCCACCCGGTCCGCGAGCCCGGCCGGCCCGGGGGGAGAGGGCCGGACCGGGTGATACGTGGCTTGTGTGCGCCTGCGGTGGCGACAACGTTGTCGAGATGGTCTGTACATGACTGTACTCCTGCAGCGGACAACGATGTCAAGGCTGTTCACCCGCAAGGCTGACACGGCGGAGCACACCGGCCGAGGCTCCGGCTCCGCTCGACGTCCGCAGGCGGTCTTCCGCGGTACGGGCGGCGCGCGTTACTGTCCCTGCGGCTTGTGCGACCCGTGGTGCGCGACCCGTCCGAAGGAGGAGGGGACGCGTCATGCGTTTCCGTCCGACGTCCCTGCTGCTGGCCGCCGTCCTGGCGGTCGGCGGCTCCCCCACTCTCGGCTTCGCTCGAGCGGGGGAACCCCCATCCCCGGCGCTCGCCGCGAGCGCCGCACCGCCCGATCTCGTCCGCGATCCCACCGGGTACGTCGACCCACTCATCGGCACCAGGAACGGCGGCAATGTCTTCCCGGGCGCCGTCGTCCCGTTCGGCACGCTCTCCTGGAGCCCCGAGAACACCCGCGGCGACGCGACGAGAACGGCCGCACCAGGCGGTTATCAGTACGACGCCACCCGCATACGAGGCTTCAGCCTCACCCACATGTCCGGCACCGGATGCGCGGGCGGCAGCGGTGACATCCCGTTCTTCCCCTACGCGGGCGAGGTCACCTCCTCCCCGGCGAGCGACACCAAGGACGCGGTGTACGCTGCCGACTTCACGCACGCCGCCGAGACCGCTGAGCCCGGCCACTACCAGGTCGGTCTGTCCTCCGGTGTGACGGCCGATCTGACGGCGACCACGCGGACGGGCTCGGGCCGCTTCACCTTCCCCGCGGACAAGCCGGCCTCGCTGCTGATACGGACGGCCAACTCCGAGGTGGGGTCCTCGGATTCGTCGATCACGATCGACCCGGCGAGCCGCACGGTCTCCGGCTCGGTCACCTCGGGCAACTTCTGCGGCTACCTCGACCCGGAGGGACAGCGCAGCTATTACACCCTCTACTTCACTGCCCGCTTCGACCGTGACTTCACGGCCACCGGCACCTGGCAGGACGACAGACTGAGCCCGGGATCGACCCATGCGCGTGGTGACACCGGCGGCTTCTCGCACGGCGGCAGACCCGTGGCCGGCAAGGGGGCCGGCGGATACGTCGAGTTCGTGCCCGGCTCCGGCCCGGTGAACGTCAAGGTCGGCATCTCGTACGTCAGTCAGGCGGGCGCTGAGGCCAACCTCAGGGCCGAGAACCCGGATCGGCGGTCCTTCGAGTCGGTGCGGGACGCGGCCCGCAGCGCCTGGCGTGCGGAGCTGTCCGCGATCCGGGTCGGGGGCGGCACGGACGAGGACCGGACCACCTTCTACACCGCGCTCTACCATGCGCTCCAGCACCCGAACGTGATCAGTGACGCCGACGGGCGCTACCGCGGCAGCGACTCCGCGGTGCACCGGGTCGGCCGCGGCCACAAGGCCCAGTACGGCACCTTCTCCGGCTGGGACATCTACCGCGACCAGGTGCAGTTGCTGACCCTGCTGAACCCGGACACCGGATCCGACATGGCGCAGTCCCTGTATGAACTGGCCCGGCAGAACGGGGGCGTCTGGGACCGCTGGCTGCACGGGGCGAGCGGCACCCATGTCATGAACGGCGACCCGTCGCCGACCGTCCTCGCGGGGATCCGGGCCTTCGGCGGGCAGAACTTCGACCTGCGCGGCGCGCTGGATTCGCTGGTGAAGGCGGCCACGGTCCCGACCGAGCAGGATCTGTCGACCGCGGGCAAGCCGGTGCTCTCCGTGGGCCAGCGCCCGTCCCTTGACAAGTACCTGGAGCACCACTACATGCCGTCGGTCTCCAACGCGTGGGGCGGCGCGGCGGAGACGCTCGAGATGTCGACGGCCGACTTCTCCCTCTCTCGGCTGGCCGCCGCGGCGGGGGAGAAGGACACGGCTGCCACCTTCGCACGCCGTTCCCAGTGGTGGCAGAACAACTTCAACCTGGCGGCCGACCCGAGCGGCGGCTACATGGCCAACCGCAAGGCGGACGGCAGCTGGGTCACCGGCTTCACCCCGGCGACCGGCAACGGCTTCGTCGAGGGGACGGCGGCCCAGTACACCTGGATGGTGCAGCACAACCCGGCCGGGCTGTTCGCCGCGCTGGGCGGAACGGACAAGGCGCTGGCCCGTCTGGACGCCTTCTTCCACAACGCCGACGGCAGCTGGGCCTTCACCGGCAGCGGTGGCGACAAGTCCGAACTGGACAACGAGCCGTCGATCAACGTGCCCTATCTGTACGACTACGCGGGCGCGCCCTACAAGGCACAGGAGACCGTACGCGCGGCGATGAAGGCGCTCTGGTCGACCAGGCCCGAGGGCATCCCGGGCAACGACGACCTCGGCGCCATGTCGTCCTGGTACGTCTTCTCGGCGCTCGGCATGTACCCGCAGGTGCCGTCCCGGGCCGAACTCGTCCTGTCCTCACCACTGTTCCCGCGGGTACACATCGAACGCCCGCACGGCAACGACATCGAGATCCGGGCCGAGGGCGCGGGCAAGGACTCCCCGTACGTCCGGAGCCTGAAGGTCGACGGACGGGTCGGCGACCGTCCTTGGCTGCCCGCCTCCTTCGTCCGGGACGGCGGTCGCCTGGACTACGCCCTCTCCGCGGCCCCGAACCGCACCTGGGGCACCGACCCGGCCGACGCGCCGCCGTCCTTCCGCGAGGGGGAACAGCCGTACCAGATCGGCGTCGGCCCCACCACGGCGACCCTGGCTCCGGGCGCCAGCACCGAACTGGGCATCCGTGCCTTGGCGTTGAGCGGTGACAGGGGACCCGAGGTGCGATTCTCGGTCGACACCCCGGCCGGGGTGACGGCGAACCCCGCCGAGGGCACGGTGAAGGACGGCGCACAGGAGATCACCCTCACCGCGGACACCGCGACCCAGCAGGGGTTCTACGACGTGAAGGTCACCGTGACCTCGGGGGACACCTCGTACGCCCAGCCAGTGGCGCTGACCGTCGCGGCCCCCCGCACACTGCTGGCCGCATACAACAACACGGGCATCTCGGACGATCGGGGTGACCACGACGAGGCCGACTACGACGGCGGCGGCTGGAGCTACTCGCGCCAGGCCCTGGCGGACGCCGGCCTGACGGCGGGCGCACAGGGCACCGCCGGTGGTCTCTCCTTCAGCTGGCCGAGTTCCCCGTCGGCCCGCCCGGACAACGCCTCGGCGACCGGGCAGACCATCGAACTCACCAGGCCCGCCGCGAGGTTGAGCTTCGTCGGCAGCGCCGTCAACGGCAACCAGCAGTCGGAGGCGACCGTGACCTACACCGACGGCACGACGGACGTCGTCGACCTCCCCTTCACCGACTGGACGGTCGGCGGCGGAGCCGGCACGGTCCAGTACGGCAACGAGGTCGTGGCGAAGACGGCGTACCGCAACGTCGCGGGCGCCGACAAGGACCCGGTGCCGACCTATGTGTTCGCCACCACGCCGTACGACGCCCCGGCCGGCAGGACGATCAGGAGTGTGACGCTTCCGGACAACGCGGATCTGCACGTGTTCACCCTCGCGGTGGGCTGAGCGGCGCACGCACGACACGATGGGGCGGGCGCGGAGGGAACTCCGCGCCCGCCCTGTCGTGTGTGCGCCGGGTCAGGCCAGCAGCTCCACCTCCGCCAGGGTCGCCGGGCCGCTCAGAACCAGACGGTAGTGCGTGTAGGAGCCGGTGTGCGGGATCGAGAACGCCCTCGTCTGCCGGTCCCAGGTGAAGGATTCGCCCGAGCGCTGATCGAGCGTGGTCCACCGCGTGCCGTCCTTGGACGCCTGCAGGGCCCAGCCCGTGGGCGCCTTCGTGTGGTCCGCCGGGGACGTCAGGGTGTAGTGCACCGCCTTGGTGGAGTTCGCGACGGGAAGGTCCACGCTCGTCACGGGGGCCTCCGTCACCGAGGTGTTGTCGAAGAGCGGGCCCCCACCCTTGATCACGTCCGCACGCGGCGCCGGCACCTTGTCGTCCTGGGCGATCGACACCGGCGCCGCCGTCTTCCCGGTGCCCCAGGAAGACGGGCGGGAGCCCATGTCGAAGTCCAGCACACCGCCCTTGGCCAGCAGGCTGTGCGGCAGCGACGTCGACGTCCACGGCTCGCCGTTCACCTTCACGCCCTGGACGTACACGTTCCCGGTGCTGTTCTTCGGCGCCCTGATCACCAGGTTCTTGCCGTTCTCCAGGTGCACCGTCGCCTTGGTGAACAGCGGCGACCCGATGGCGTACTCGCCGCTGCCCATTACCAGCGGGTAGAAGCCCAGTGCCGAGAACACGTACCAGGCCGACTGCTCGCCGTTGTCCTCGTCACCGTGGTATCCCTGGCCGATCTCGCTGCCGGTGTACAGGCGGGAGAGGGCCTCGCGGACCTTCGCCTGTGCCTTCCACGGTTCGCCCGCCGCGTCGTACATGTAGATCACGTGGTGGGCGACCTGGTTGGAGTGCCCGTACATGCCCATCCGGACGTCGCGCGCCTCCGTCATCTCGTGGATGACGCCGCCGTACGAACCCACGAACTCCGGCGATGCCGTCTCCGGCGTCGCGAAGTACTCGTCGAGCTTGTCCGCCAGTTCGGCGCGGCCGCCGTACAGGTTCGCCAGACCCCGGCTGTCCTGCGGGGCCGTGAAGGCGTAGCCCCAGCCGTTCGTCTCCGTGTAGTCGTAGCCCCACACCCGCGGGTCGTACTTCGAGGAGTCCACCCGCCAGTTGCCCTGCGCGTCACGGCCCTGGAAGAAGCCGGCCTTCGCGTCGAAGAGGTCGACGTAGTCCTGCGCGCGGTTGAGGAAATACGCCGACTCCTCCTTGTAACGCGCTTTGTGGGTCCTCTCGTAGAGCGCCTGGCCCATCTTCGCGATGCCGTAGTCGTTGACGTAGCCCTCCATCGCCCACGACAGGCCCTCCCCGGTGCTGGTGCTTGTGTAGCCGAGGAAGGGCGAGGTCGCCATGCCCTTGCGGCCCACCCCGGACGACGGCGGCGCGACCGTGGCGTTCTTCACCGCCGCGTCGTAGGCGGCCTCCGCGTCGAACTCCACGCCCTTCACATAGGCGTCCGCGAACGCCACGTCCGAAGAGGTGCCCGTCATCAGGTCCGCGTAGCCGGGCGAGGACCACCGGGAGGTCCAGCCGCCGTCCTTGTACTGCTGCACAAAACCGTCGACCAGTTCGCCGGCCTGCTTCGGGGTGAAGAACGAGTACGCCGGCCAGGTCGTCCGGTAGGTGTCCCAGAAGCCGTTGTTGACGTACACCTTTCCGTCGACGATCTTCGCCCCGGTGTGGGTGGGCGTGTCCGGACCCGTCATCGAGGAGAAGGGGGACGCGTACTGGTAGGTCGAACCCACCTTCTCGAACCCGGAGTTGGGGTACAGGTACAGCCGGTACATCGAGGAGTACAGCGTTGTCAGCTGGTCGGCCGTGGCGCCCTCGACCTCGACCCTGCCGAGCAGCTTGTCCCACGCCTGCTGAGCGCGCGCCTTGACGTCCTGGAACGACGTTCCGTCGGGGACTTCCTGGCTCAGGTTGTCCTTCGCCTGGTTCACGCTGATGAGCGAGGTGGCGATGCGGAGTGTCACCGTGCGGTCGGAGCCCGGCTTGAAGCGCAGATATCCCTTCACTCCCGAGGACGCGCCGTCCGTCACCGGCGCGTCGAACACGCCGTACACGAACAGCCGGGTGGCGCCCGTCGACAGCCCGGACTTCACGTCGGAGAAGCCGGTGACGATCCCCTTGTCCTTGTCGAGGGTCAGCCCTGCCTGCTCGGTCACGTTGTCGAAGATCACGCTCGCGTCGTCGCCGGGGTAGGTGAACCGCAGCACCGCCGCGTGGTCCGTCGGCGTCATCTCCGCCTTCAGGCCGTTCTCGAAGGTCACCCCGTAGTAGTAGGGACGCGCGGTCTCCTTCTCGTGCCGGAACGCCAGCGCCCGTGCCTCTCGACCGGTGTCCGGGGTGCCGGACGCGGCCGACGGCATCATCTGGAACGTCTGCCGGTCACCCATCCAGGGACTGGGTTCATGGCTCGCGCTGAATGCCTCGATGGTGGGCAGGTTGTCCTCGTTGTTGGCCCGGGCATAGTCGTACAGCCAGCTCAGCGAGCCCGCGTTGGTCACCGGGGTCCAGAAGTTGAAGCCGTGCGGCACGGCCGTCGCCGGGAAGTTGTTGCCCCGGGAGAACCCCCCGCTGGAGTTGGTGCCCCGGGTCGTCAGCGCGTAGTCGGACAGATGCGCCTTGGGCTTGTCCGGCGGCGCCGGCTTCAGGGAGACGTCGTCCAGCCAGCCCCGGAACTTCGACGGTCCCTTGGGCGAGTCGTACGCGACCAGGATCCGGTCCACGGTCTTGCCGGCCGCGACCGACCCTATCCGCGAGACCACGTTGTTCCACTGGTTCACATACAGGATCTTGGCCGCGCCCTGCCCCTGCGGGGTGAGCGGGAAGCCGTGCTGGTCGCGCGCGCCGAGGCCGCTCAGATAGGTCCCGTCGGTGAAGGCCAGGTCGACGGAAACGTCGGTGGCGTCGTAGTCCCGGTCCCCGTCCGCCATCGACGGGAAGATGCGGTACGACAGCTGAGTGTCCCGCTCGACGGCCACGTTCACGTCGAAGACCTTGTTGTACGAGTACGCACGGCCGTTCGTCGTGTGTGTGCCCGCGTACCGCAGCGCCCGCTTGCCCGTGAAGCCCATGCCCGCCTTGGCGGTGGGGGAGCCGATCGGGCCGCGGTCCACCAGCGTGCGCATGTCCTTGGGCGTGGGCTCGGTGGTGTTTCCCGTGGAGAACTGCACATCGGCGAGTTGCAGGATGTCCGCGCCGTGGTTCTTGGTGAAGTCGAACCGGAAGTGCTGGTACTCGGCCGGCTCGGCGAGATCGAACGACGCCGTCTGGAAGCGCTCGTCGAACGATGCGCCGGTGCGTGTGTCGAGGGTCTTCCAGTCCTTGCCGTCCGTGGAGCCTTGCAGCGTCCAGTCGGCCGGGTCCCGCTCGGCGAAGTCGTTGGCCGACGTCAGCGCGTACGTCACCACCTTGACCGGCGCGTCGAAGTCGAACTCCACCCAGCCCGTCGGTGCGAACGTGAGCCACTTGGTGCCCGGTTCGCCGTCGATGAGGTTCTCCTTGACCTCGCCGGAGCCCGTGTTCTCGGCGCTGGCCCGGACATCGGTGACCTCATCCGTCACATTGCCCGGAATGCCTGTCGTGTACCCACCGTCCACGCCGGAGGCCCGCTTTGAACCGTCCGCCGCCGTGTCGACGGTGTTGAGCCATGTCGGTGCCGGATCACCCGATTCGAACGACGAAACGAACTCCCGGTCGGCGGCCCCTGCCCGGACGGGCAGGGCGACCGAGGCGCCCTGTGCCCCCATGAGCAACGCGAAGGCGGCCGTGGTCACGACCGCCGTAGAGGCCCATCTGTGCCGAGATCTGTGCTGCATGCGCGAGCACCCTCCCTGCGCTGTGAATATAGGACAACGTTGTCAAGCTCGCTGCGTGAGGCACCAGTAGGTGGCCAAGTGGCCAGTGATGTCAAGGGTGTTGACTGTGGCATTCGGGCTCATTGCGGTGGATATGCCGTTCTGGAAGCGTACGAGCATCCCGTATTTCCGCGAGGTCTCAACTCGGAAAAGCAAAGAGTCAACCTTGCATTCGATCTTGCCCAGTTGGCGGGAAGTGGACTATACCTGTCGGCGTCCGGAGCAGCCGTCTTCTACGGTTCTGACGGCTGTGGGCAGGCATGACCGGGGGAATGGGGAGGCGCGGACCGTTTCGGGCATAAACCGCTGCCGTGCGCCCCACTCAATCCCTCGTGCACGACCCCAGCTTCACCATCACCGCGGTGCCGGGGAGGATCCGGTTCACCGCCTGAGTCCTGGAGAAGGCGAGGACTTGAGCATGGGATCCACTTCCGGCGAGAACACCACCTCCGCAGGCGTCGGCCGGCGCGACCTGATCAAGCGGTCCGCCGCACTCGGTCTGATCTCCGTCCCGGCGATGAGCTTCCTTTCCGCCTGTGCCAGCGGCGGCGGGAACGACCAGGGTAAGGCCGAAACGGGCAAGAAGACCGCGAAGAACCCCCTCGGTGTCAATGACACCGCGCAGATGGAATTCGTGTTGTTCGACGGCGGCTTCGGCAAGGAGTACGCCCAGGACGCGGTCAAGATCTACGAGAAGGACTTCCCGAAGGCGAAGGTCAAGTTCGCGGCCACCCAGAAGATCCAGTCCACCCTGCAGCCCCGCTTCAACCAGGGCACTCCGCCGGACCTCATCGACAACTCCGGCGCCGAGCAGATGGACATGGGTGTCCTCGTCGGCAAGAACCAGCTCGCCGACCTGACCCCGTTGCTGGACGCCGCGTCGTACGACGACCCCTCCAAGAAGGTCCGCGACACGCTGCGTCCCGGCATCGTGGAAATGGGCCAGTTCGACGGCCAGCCGGTCTGGATCCTCTACTACGCCTACACGGTGTACGGAGTCTGGTACTCGCAGAAGGCCCTTGACTCGCTCGACGAGAAGTACCCCGAGACCTGGGACGAGATGCTCAAGGTCTGCGAGAAGGCCAAGAAGAAGGGCATGGCGGGCTGGACGTACGCGGGCAAGTACCCGTACTACATTCCCTTCTCGCTGTATCCGATGATCGGAAAGGTCGGTGGCCGCGAGGTTCTGGACGCCATCGACAACCTGGAGCCCAACGCCTGGAAGCACCCCGCGGTCAAGGCCTGCTTCGAGGCCTACTACGAGCTCTACAAGAAGGGCTACGTCCTCAAGGGGACGCCCGGCCTCGACCACATCCAGTCGCAGACCGCCTGGGCCAAGGGCAAGGCGCTGTTCATCCCGAACGGCTCCTGGGTGGAGAACGAGTCCGCGAACGTCATCCCCAGCGATTTCAACCTCGCGGTCTCCGCTCCCACCGGTCTCGACAGCTCCGACAAGATGCCGTTCGGCACCATCTGGGCCTCCGGCGGTGAGCCCTTCGTCGTCCCGGCCAAGGCGAAGAACGCCGCGGGCGGCATGGAGCAGCTGCGCATCATGCTCAGCGAGGCCTCGTCGAAGAACTTCACCGCCAAGGTGAAGTCCCTGACCGCGTACAACGGCGGCACCGACGGCATCACCCTCACCCCGGGTCTGAAGTCCGGTGTCGCGGCGCTGGAGAAGGCCGGCGACAACGTCGTGAATCCGCGCCTCCAGGACTGGTACGTGCAGCTGCAGAAGGAGAAGATCGGCGTCGCCGGCCTCGGCGAGATGATGGCCGGCCGGCTCACCCCGGCCGAGGCAATCCAGAAGATCCAGGGCTTTGCCGACGAGGCCGCGAAGGACACGTCGATCAAGCACTACAAGCACCAGTGAGGGTCCGTCACCAGCGGCATCACCCGCCCAGAGATCGGGGTCGGTAGCAATGCAGCACGGCAAGTACCGGTTCATCGTGGGGTTCCTGACGGTTCCCCTGGGGCTGTACGCGCTCTTCGTCGTCTGGCCGTTCATCCAGTCCATCTACTACTCGTTCACGGACTGGACCGGCCTGAGCCCCGAATTCAAGATGGTGGGCTTCGACAACTACAAGAGGATGCTCGATGACGAGATCTTCTGGAAGTCGTTGCAGCACAGCCTGCTGTTCGCCTTGGTGCTGCCGCTGGTGACGCTCAGCCTGGCGCTGTTCTTCGCCTTCATGATCAATGTGGGTGGCCGGCGCCGGAGAGGCGGCCCGGTGATCTCCGGTGTCCGCGGCTCGTCGTTCTACAAGATCGTCTACTTCTTCCCTCAGGTGCTGTCGATCGCGATCGTCGCCCTGTTGTTCGCCTTCGCGTACAACCCGGACAGCGGCGCGATCAACTCCCTGCTGCGCGGGATCGGACTCGACAGCGTGCAACCGCTGTGGCTGGGCGACCCGAGCCTTGCCCTGTGGTGCGTCATGGCGGTGCTCGTCTGGTCGACGGTCGGCTTCTTCGTGGTGCTGTTCTCCGCGGGTATGGCCTCGATTCCGATGGATCTGTACGAGGCCGCGCTGCTGGACGGCGCCAACCGGATCAACACGTTCTTCCGGATCACCCTGCCGCTGCTGTGGGACACCGTGCAGTCCGGCTGGGTGTACATGGGCATCCTCGCCCTCGGCGCGGAGTCGTTCGCGGTCGTACAGATCATGACGACCGGACCGGGCGGTCCCGACTACTCGACCACCGTCATGGTCCTGTACGTCTACCAGAAGGCCTTCCGTGACGGTCAGGCCGCCTACGCCACGACCATCGGCGTCGCCCTGCTCATCGTCACCCTGGCCTTCGCGGCCGTGGTGATGCGGCTGGGCCGACGCGAGCGGCTGGAGTTCTGATCAGATGAAGACGACTGACACCCCCGCCCCCGTGCCGGCCGAATCGGGTCTTCCCGTCGCCAAGATCGACACCCCTGCGGGAAAGGCACCCAGGGAGAAGAAAGAGGGCACCGGCCTCAATGTCTTCTCGCACGGGATCCTCGTCATCTGGGCCTTCATGGTGGTCATGCCGCTGCTGTGGGCGGTGATGACGTCCTTCAAGGACGACAGCTCCATTTTCGGCTCGCCCTGGTCACTGCCCGACAAGCTGCATTTCGACAACTGGGCACGGGCCTGGACCGACGCCAACATGAGCGACTACTTCCTCAACACCGTCCTGGTGGTGGGGGGCTCACTCATCGGCACCCTGGTGCTCGGTTCGATGGCGGCCTATGTGCTGGCCAGATTCGATTTCCCGGGAAACCGCTTCATCTACTTCCTGTTCATCGGCGGCATGAGTTTCCCGATCATGCTGGCGCTGGTCCCCCTGTTCTACGTCGTGAACAACATGGGACTGCTGAACACGATTCACGGACTGATCCTGGTCTACATCGCCTACTCCCTGCCGTTCACGGTGTTCTTCCTGACGGCGTTCTTCCGGACCTTGCCGACCTCGGTCGCGGAGGCCGCGTTCGTGGACGGGGCCTCACACAGCCGGACCTTCTTCCAGATCATGCTGCCGATGGCCAAACCCGGCCTGATCAGTGTGGGGATCTTCAATTTCCTGGGGCAGTGGAACCAGTACATGCTGCCGACGGTGCTCAACACCGACCCGGACAAGCGCGTCCTCACCCAGGGGCTGGTGCAGCTGGCCGTCAGTCAGGGGTACAAGGGTGACTGGTCGGGTCTCTTCGCCGGTCTCGTCATGGCCATGCTGCCCGTGCTCGCGGCGTACATCGTCTTCCAGCGCCAGGTGGTGCAGGGCCTCACGGCCGGCGCCCTGAAGTAGGCCCCGGCCCTCCGCCGCGCCGACGCCGCCCCCGTTCGCCGGGGCGGCGTCGGCACGCGTGTCCCAGGAAGCGCAGGCGTGTCCACGGATCGGATCCGCGGCGCGTCCACAACCCGGATGTAGTTCAACCTCTTGACGGGAGGCAACCCGAACGGCTCAGCTTAGAGTTCACTAGTTGGACATAGGCGGGGCCTCATCGAGGCGGCCCCGTGCTCAGGAGGTCGTCGTGGAGACTCCAGGGTCGCAGTCATCGCTGCACCGAGCCAACCTGGAGCGGGTCGTACGCGCCGTGCGGCTGGCAGGATCCCTCACACAGGCGGAGATCGCGAGGACGACGGGGCTGTCCGCGGCAACGGTCTCCAACATCGTGCGGGAGCTCAAGGACCGCGGAACCGTCGAGGTCACGCCCACATCGTCGGGTGGCCGCAGGGCCCGCAGCGTCTCCCTCAGCGGCGATGCCGGCATCGTCATCGGTGTCGACTTCGGGCACACCCATTTGCGCGTCGCGATCGGAAACCTCGCCCACCAGGTGCTGGCCGAGGAGTCCGAGCCGCTCGATGTGGACGCCTCCGCCGACCAGGGCTTCGACCGGGCGGAACGGCTGGTCAGCAGGCTGATCGAGGCGACCGGGGTGGACCGGGCCAAGATCGCCGGCGTGGGCCTCGGCGTACCGGGACCCATCGACGTGGAGTCGGGCACGCTCGGCTCCACCGCCATCCTGCCGGGCTGGACCGGCGCCAAGCCCGCCGAGGAGCTGCGGGGGCGGCTCGGCGTGCCGGTGCACGTGGACAACGACGCCAACCTCGGCGCCCTCGGTGAGCTGGTCTGGGGCAGCGGCCGAGGGGTCAAGGACCTGGCGTACATCAAGGTCGCGAGCGGTGTCGGCGCCGGTCTCGTGATCGACGGCAAGATCTACCGTGGACCCGGTGGCACGGCCGGGGAAATCGGGCATATTACTCTTGATGAATCCGGTCCGGTCTGCCGCTGCGGCAACCGGGGCTGTTTGGAGACGTTCGCCGCGGCACGGTACGTGCTGCCGTTGCTCCAGCCCAGCCACGGCACCGATCTGACCATGGAAGGCGTGGTCCGGCTGGCACGGGACGGTGATCCGGGCTGCCGTCGGGTGATCGCCGACGTCGGCCGTCACGTCGGCAGTGGAGTCGCCAATCTCTGCAATCTGCTGAACCCGAGCCGGGTGGTCCTGGGCGGTGATCTCGCCGAGGCCGGTGAACTGGTTCTCGGGCCCATCAGGGAATCGGTCGGCCGGTACGCGATCCCCAGCGCCGCACGCCAGCTCTCGGTGTTGCCGGGGGCTCTCGGAGGGCGGGCCGAGGTGCTCGGGGCGCTCGCCCTGGCACTCAGTGAAATGGGCGATTCGACGCTTTTGGACGGCACGTTTCCCGCGGTAACCCCTGCCTTCACTTAGAGAACGGATGGCACCGTTGCCATCTCGTTAAGGATTTACTTCTTGACGTCGCACGTGCGGCCGAGTTGACTTCCAGCCACCTCGGCCGCAACGACGCGGCCTCGTCAGGGAGGTTTCTGAAGTGAACACGCGTATGCGTCGTGCGGCCTTCGCCGTTGCTGCTGGTGCCATGGCCGTCGGGCTGGCCGCATGTGGCAGCGCCAAGGAGTCGGGTGGCGGCTCCTCTTCGCCCTCGAGCGCCAACAAGGGCGACGCCATCAAGGTGGGTCTGCTTCTCCCCGAGAACCAGACCGCCCGTTACGAGAAGTTCGACCGCCCCTTGATCGAGAAGAAGGTCAAGGAGCTCACGGGCGACAAGGGCGAGGTGGTTTACGCCAACGCCAAGCAGGACGCCAGCCTGCAGAACCAGCAGGTCGACACCATGATCACCAACAAGGTCGACGTGCTGATCGTGGACGCGGTGGACTCCGCGGCCATCAAGAACTCGGTCCAGAAGGCCAAGGACGCCGGCATCCCGGTCGTGGCCTACGACCGCCTGGCGCAGGGCCCGATCAGCGCCTACACCTCGTTCGACAACGAGACCGTCGGCAAGACCCAGGGCGAGGCCCTCCTCACGGCGCTCGGCTCCAAGGCCAAGTCCGGCAAGATCGTCATGATGAACGGCTCCGTCACCGACCCGAACGCCGGGCAGTTCAAGAAGGGCGCCCACGAGGTGCTCGACGGCAAGGTGAACATCGGCAAGGAGTACGACACCAAGGACTGGAAGCCGGAGAACGCCAACACCAACATGGAGGGCGCCATCTCCGCCCTCGGCAAGAAGAACATCATCGGTGTCTACTCCGCCAACGACGGCATGGCCGGCGGTATCATCACCGCCCTGAAGGCCGCCGGCATCAAGGTCCCGGTCACCGGCCAGGACGCGGAGCTCGCGGGCGTGCAGCGCATCGTCGCCGGTGAGCAGTACATGAGCGTCTACAAGCCGTACGCCCCCGAGGCCGACGCCGCCGCCGAGATGGCCGTCGCGCTCGCCCAGGGCAAGACGCTCGACTCGGTCGCCAAGGACAAGGTCGACAGCCCGACCACCAAGCAGGTCCCGTCGGTCCTGGTCCCGGTCCAGTCGCTGACCAAGGACAAGATCCAGGACACCGTCATCAAGGACGGCGTCTACACGGTCGCGGACATCTGCACCGCCCAGTACAAGGCGGCCTGCGACAAGCTCGGACTGAAGTAACCGGCCGAACGTCGTCGTCCTGTCCTGCGGGGGAATAAAACGCTCTTGAACTCCCCTTCAGGATCGACGAACGAAGGCTCCTCCGGCGCCCCGCACTCACCAGCCCCGCAAGCTCGTTGCGGGGCGCCGGACGGAACATCCCCCCAAACTTCTGCACAACCTCCCGCCGGGTCAGGCGGCGAAGGAGATGGTTCACGTGTCCGCTACGCCCGTGCTGGCGTTGCGCGGGGTCTCCAAGCGGTTCGGTGCCGTTCAGGCGCTCACCGACGTAGAGCTTGAGGTCCACGCCGGTGAGGTGGTCGCCCTCGTGGGCGACAACGGTGCCGGAAAGTCCACGCTGGTCAAGACGATCGCCGGCGTGCACCCCATCGATGAGGGTGTCATCGAATGGGAAGGCAAGCCCGTAACGATCAGCAAGCCGCACGACGCCCAGAGCATGGGCATCGCGACGGTGTATCAGGACCTCGCGCTGGCCGACAACATCGACGTCGTCGGCAACCTGTACCTGGGCCGGGAGATCCGCCGGTACGGCGTCCTGGACGAGGTCGAGATGGAACGCCGCTCGCGTGAGCTGCTGACCACGCTGTCGATCCGCATCCCCAGCGTCCGTATCCCGATCGCCTCGCTCTCCGGCGGCCAGCGCCAGACCGTGGCCATCGCCCGTTCGATGCTGGGTGAGCCGAAGCTGGTCATCCTGGACGAGCCCACCGCCGCCCTCGGCGTCGAGCAGACCGCCCAGGTCCTCGACCTCGTCGAGCGACTGCGTGAGCGCGGTCTCGCCGTGATCCTCATCAGCCACAACATGGCGGACGTGAAGGCCGTCGCCGACAAGGTGGCGGTGCTGCGTCTGGGGCGCAACAACGGCGTCTTCGAGGTCAAGACGACCTCGCAGGAAGAGATCATCTCCGCCATCACCGGCGCCACGGACAACGCCGTGACCCGTCGTGCGGCGCGCAGCACTGGGGAGATCCAGAAGTGAGCATCGACAAGACTTCCACGTCTCCCGAGGACCACGTCGTGGAGAACCCGGACGCGGCCCCCCAGGCCGTCACCGCCGTCGACCCCCGGCTGCTGGTGCGCGAACAGGGATTCAAGGGCTACATCACCGAGTTCAAGCGCAAGATCAAGGCCGGTGACCTGGGCGCGATCCCGGTCGTCATCGGTCTGGCGATCATCTGGATCATCTTCCAGAGCCTGAACTCCAACTTCCTGACCGCAGGCAACCTCTCCGACATCTCCGTCGCCATGGTCGGCACGGGCATGATCGCCGTCGGTATCGTCTTCGTGCTGCTGCTCGGCGAGATCGACCTGTCGGTCGGCTCGGTGAGTGGTGTCGCCGGTGCCGCCTTTGCGGTGCTGACGGTCACCCACGGCATGTCGGCCTGGCTGGCCTTCGTCCTGGCCATCCTGACGGGCACGGTCGCCGGTGCGATCCACGGCTTCGTCTTCGCCAAGATCGGCGTGCCCGCGTTCGCCGTCACGCTGGCCGGTCTGCTCTTCTGGAACGGCTTCATGCTCCAGATCCTGGGCGACAGCGGCACCATCAACCTGGACAGCGAGGGACTCGTCGCCAAGCTGACCAGCTACTACTTCACGGACGTGGCCGCCGCCTACGGGCTCGCCCTCGTGGTGACGGTTCTTTACTTCCTCAGCTCCTACTTCGGCAACAGGCGGCGCGAAGCCGCCGGTGTGCCGTCCCGGCCGCTGAGCGAGACTGTCCTGCGCACGGCGCTGCTGGCGGTCCTCTCGTTCGCCGTGGCGGCCGTCTACAACCAGTACAAGGGCCTGCCGCTGGCGGTCGTGATCTTCATCGCTGTGCTGCTGATCACCGACTTCATCCTTCGCCGCACCCGGTACGGCCGGATGATCTTCGCCCTCGGTGGCAGCGTCGAGGCCTCCCGGCGTGCCGGTATCAACGTGGAGATGGTCCGGATCTCGGTGTTCGCGATCTCCGGTGGGTTCGCCGCGCTCGGCGGTCTGTTCATCGCCTCGAAGATCGCCTCCGCCAACCAGGGCGCCGGTGCCGGTGACCTGCTGATGAACGCGATCGCCGCGGCGGTGATCGGTGGCACGTCGCTGTTCGGTGGCCGTGGGCGCACGTGGAACGCGCTCCTCGGTGTGCTGGTCATCGTGTCGATCCAGTACGGCCTCGCCCTCGAGGGCATCGCCTCGCCGGTCCAGTACATGATCACCGGTGGTGTTCTGCTGGCGACCGTCGTCATCGACGCCATCACGCGCAAGACGCAGAAGACGGCCGGCCGCGCCTGACGCTCCGGCTCCGTCTCCCGAACCGTGCCCGGCACCGACGGTGGTGCCGGGCACGGTGCGTGTGCAGCCGAACGTGTTGCGCGGAAGGTGAGGGCCGCCCATGATCCGCCCAGGCGGAAGATTAGACTCGACGGGCCCGGCGAAAGCTCGTCACAGCTCTACTGCAAGGAGGCACGGGTGCCGCTGCTGACCCGCATCAGGGGACCGCGCGATCTGGACCGGCTCAGCCTGGAGGAGCTGGACCAGCTGGCAGAGGAGATCCGGACCTTCCTCGTCGACGCCGTCTCCAAGACCGGCGGCCACCTCGGCCCCAACCTCGGTGTGGTCGAGCTCACCATCGCGCTGCACCGCGTCTTCGACTCGCCCAGGGACAGGGTCCTCTTCGACACCGGGCACCAGGCCTATGTCCACAAGCTGCTCACCGGCCGTCAGGACTTCTCGAAGCTGCGCGCCAAGGGCGGCCTGTCCGGCTACCCCTCGCGCGCCGAGTCGGATCACGACGTCATCGAGAACTCGCACGCCTCCACGGTCCTCGGCTGGGCCGACGGCCTGGCCAAGGCCAACCAGCAGCTCGAGCGCGACAGCCACGTTGTGGCCGTCATCGGCGACGGCGCCCTGACCGGCGGCATGGCCTGGGAGGCGCTCAACAACATCGCGGACGCCAAGGACCGCCCGCTGGTCATCGTCGTCAACGACAACGAGCGCTCGTACTCGCCGACGATCGGCGGGCTCGCCAACCACCTGGCCACCCTGCGCATCACCGACGGATACGAGAAGTTCCTCGCTCGCACCCGGGAGGTGCTGGAGCGCACGCCCGTCGTCGGCAAGCCCCTTTACGAGACACTGCACGGGGCCAAGAAGGGCCTGAAGGACTTCATCGCCCCGCAGGGCATGTTCGAGGACCTGGGCCTGAAGTACGTGGGTCCGATCGACGGTCACAACATCGAGGCACTGGAGTCCGCGCTGGCCCGCGCCAAGCGGTTCGGCGGCCCGGTCATCGTGCACTGCCTCACCGAGAAGGGCCGCGGCTACAAGCCCGCCGTCGAGGACGAGGCCGACCGCTTCCACGCCGTCGGCGTCATCCACCCCGACACCGGCCTGCCCATCAAGGCCGCCGCCGCGAGCTGGACCTCCGTCTTCGGCGACGAGATGGTCAAGCTCGGCCGGGAGCGCGAGGACATCGTCGCCATCACCGCGGCGATGCTGCATCCCGTGGGCCTGAAGAAGTTCGCGGACGCCTTCCCGAACCGGACCTACGACGTGGGCATCGCAGAGCAGCACGGCGCGGTCTCCGCGGCCGGCCTGGCGACCGGCGGTGTGCACCCCGTCTTCGCGGTGTACGCGACCTTCCTCAACCGCGCCTTCGACCAGGTCCTCATGGACGTCGCCCTGCACAAGTGCGGTGTGACCTTCGTACTCGACCGGGCCGGTGTCACCGGCGACGACGGCGCCTCTCACAACGGCATGTGGGACATGTCGATGCTCCAGGTCGTGCCGGGCCTCAGGATCGCCGCCCCGCGCGACGCCGAGCAGTTGCGGGCCCAGCTGCGCGAGGCCGTCGACGTCGACGACGCGCCCACCGTGCTGCGCTACTCCAAGGGCGTCGTCGGTCCGGCCGTCCCCGCGGTCGGCACCGTCGGCGGCATGGACGTTCTGCGCAAGGCCGACGCCCCCGTCCCGGACGTGCTGCTGGTCTCCGTCGGCGCGCTCGCGCCGATGTGCCTGGAGATCGCCGACCTCCTCGACAAGCAGGGCATCTCGACGACCGTCGTCGACCCGCGCTGGGTCAAGCCCGTCGACGAGGCGCTCGCCCCGCTCGCCGCTCGGCATCGCGTGGTCGTCACCGTGGAGGACAACTCGCGCGTCGGCGGTGTCGGTTCGGCGGTCGCGCAGGCCCTGCGCGACGCGGGCGTCGACGTCCCGCTGCGCGACTTCGGCATCCCGCCGCGCTTCCTCGACCACGCCTCCCGCAAGGAGGTCATGGCGGAGATCGGCCTCACCGCGCCGGACATCGCCCGCCAGGTCACCGGCTTCGTCGCCAAGCTCGACGGCGGCCGGTTCGGGCGTACGAGTGCCACGCAGGCCGTGGACCCGGTCGAGAGCGCGCGCGACTGACGCGACCGCATGGTCTGCCTGGGCCGGCTTCAGATCCTTTACGGTGGCGAAGCCGGCCCGTCAGCGTGAACCCACGTGCGCCGGGGCATACGGACTACGCCCCCTCTCGATCATGTCGAGGACGCCGAGCGTGGGAGGTAAGCCGTGAGCAGCGCCCTCTTCCGGACGAAGAACGTCGAGCAGTCGATCCGGGACACGGAGCAACCCGAGCACGCGCTCAAGAAGACCCTCTCCGCCCTGGATCTGACCGTGTTCGGCGTCGGTGTCGTCATCGGCACCGGCATCTTCGTGCTGACCGGCAAGGTCGCCAAGGAGAACGCGGGCCCCGCCGTCTCCCTGGCCTTCGTGATCGCCGGTGTCGTCTGCGCGCTCGCCGCGCTCTGCTATGCGGAGTTCGCCTCGACGGTCCCCGTCGCGGGTTCCGCGTACACGTTCTCCTACGCCACCCTCGGCGAGCTGCCGGCCTGGATCATCGGCTGGGACCTCGTCCTGGAGTTCACGTTGGGCACGGCGGTGGTCGCCGTCGGCTGGTCCGGGTACGTCCGCTCACTGCTGGACAACGCGGGCTGGCACCTGCCCGGCTATCTCGGCGGCCGGGACGGGGCGCAGGGCTTCGGCTTCGACATCCTCGCCGCCGCGCTGATCCTGGTGCTCACCGCCATCCTCGTCGTCGGCGTGAAGCTCTCGGCCCGGCTCACCGAACTCGTCGTCGCCATCAAGGTCACCGTGGTGCTGATCGTGATCGTCGCGGGCGCCTTCTTCGTCAGCGGTGCCAACTACAAGCCGTTCATTCCGAAGGAACAGCCGGTGGAGGCGGCCGGCATGCTGAGTGCCCCACTGATCCAGCTGCTGTTCGGCTGGGCGCCGTCCAACTTCGGTGTGATGGGCATCTTCACCGCCGCGTCCGTCGTCTTCTTCGCCTTCATCGGCTTCGACATCGTGGCGACGACGGCCGAGGAGACCAGGAACCCGCAGCGCGACATGCCGCGGGGAATCCTCGGCTCCCTCTTCATCTGCACCGTGCTGTATGTGGCGGTGTCCATCGTCGTCACCGGGATGCAGCACTACACCAGGCTGTCCGTGGACGCACCGCTCGCCGACGCCTTCAAGGCCATCGGGCACCCCTGGTACGCGGGCGTGATCAGCTTCGGCGCCGCCGTCGGCCTGACGACCGTCTGCATGATCCTGCTGCTCGGCCAGACCCGGGTCTTCTTCGCGATGAGCCGGGACGGACTGCTGCCCCGCTTCTTCTCGCACGTCCATCCGCGGTTCAAGACCCCGCACCGGCCGACCGTCCTGCTCGGTGTGGTCATCGCCGTCGTCGCGGGGTTCACCAGCCTCAGCGAACTCGCCGAACTCGTGAACATCGGCACGCTCTTCGCCTTCATGGTGGTGGCCATCGGCGTGATCGTCCTGCGCAGGACCCGTCCCGACCTGCACCGCGCCTTCCGCACCCCGTTCGTTCCCGTGGTGCCGATCCTGTCGGTGTGCGCCTCGCTGTGGCTGATGCTGAACCTGCCCGCCGAGACCTGGCTGCGGTTCGCCATCTGGCTGGTCGTCGGCTTCCTCGTGTACTTCCTCTACGGCCGTTCGCACAGCCGCCTCGCCGCTGGCCAGGAGAGGCGACCGGCCGGACGGTGATCCCGCCGCGGGAGGACGACGGATCGTCCAGTGCTGTTCGCAGCACTAGCCGCGGTCCGCCCGCGGTCGCCCGTCGCGCACCGTGCGCGGGCCCGTGACCTCGGCTCCCAGTTCTGTGACCCGGCGCCGCAGTTCGCGGTCCGCCGTGACGACCAGGACGGCACGGTCCCCGGCCTCGGCGACCAGTTCGACGATGCGGTCGTCACCGCTGCCGGGCGCCGCCTCCACCCGCACCCCGGGCACGGACTCCACCCCGCGGGCCGCGCCCTCGACCACGAGCACCACCTCCACGGGCCCGGGGAGGCCCGGGAGCCCCGCGCCGGCGTACCGCACGATCCCGTCCCGCAGCCGTTCCGCGGCACCCTGCCGGTCCCGCCACCAGCCGTCGGGCACCGACCCGACGACGTTCGCGGCGTCGACGAGGACCAGGGGCTGAGCACTCATGCCGCACAGCCTCGCACGCACCCGCACCGCACGCACGGCGGACGCCCTATTAGAGTGGGGGAGTGTCGACGGTCCCTACAGTGAACGGCCCCTGGCTGCTGCGTGGCAGGGACGGCAGCCTGAGTACCTACGCCACGCGGGACGAGGCGGTGTGGTGCCGGGCCGAGCGACAGCCGAGCCTGCACTGGACGTCTGCGCGCCGGGTGGGCGGGGAGCAGCGGGTCCGGGCCCAGCTGGCCGTCGGTCAGGGCCCGGACGGTTATGCCCATCTTGTCGCCTGGCGTCCCACGGTCCGGGGCGAGTTCGGTCTCGTGCACTCCACGCACTTCCGTCCCCATCTGTCCGCGCTCGACTGGGTTCCCATCGGCCATCCGAACAAGAAGGGCGACCGGACGGGTCTGCCCGCGGTGGCCGTGGACGCCGAGGGCCGGGCCCATGTCTTCGTCCGCAACCAGGGCGGCGGCGTCAGCATGCTCGCCCAGAAGGAACGCGGCGGCTGGGGCCCGTGGCACGACCTCGGAGGCCTGGGCGCACACGAGGAACTCGCCGCCGTGACCGGCCATTCAGGGCGGATCGAGCTGTACGCCACGACAGACGATGGCCTTCTGCGCTGGAGCCAGGAGAAGCCCGGTGAGGCCCTCGTCCCCGACGATGCCCTGGAAGCGCGCGTGCGCCCCGGAACGCTGACCGCGCTGCACAACTCCAAGGCCGACGGCACCGCACTGTTCTTCACGGATCCCGAGGGGATGCTGCACACATGGCGTCCGGGCGGCGTTCCCCGTCCGCTGCTCGCCGCCGCGGGGCCGGGTCCGGTGGCGGCGCTCGGCTGTGTCGTCGATGGTCGGGCCTGCACACTGCTCGCCCAGCGTTCCGCCTCCGGCCGGGTCGTCATCTGCGTCTGTCCCACCGAGCAGGGATCGGTGGGCCTGCGATGGACCGAATCGGGTCCGCAGCTGCCGGCGGGCTCGAGGGTGGCCGTCGCCGAGGACGCACAGGGGCGCGTCGTCGCCGCGTCGCTGACGGAGGACGGCGAACTCCGTCTGGCCCGCCAGAAGGACGGTACGGGACCGGCGCTGGATACGTGGCAGACGGTCTGACCGTCCCCTCCCGGCACAGGGGTTCCCTGTGCACCGGCAACCGGATCGCGGGCGGCCGCCGTGGCCGCCCGCTGGTGTCGTCCGCCCGCGGCCGCATTCTCCTGCGGGGGAGCAGGGCGAGCCGCCCTTCCCATGTACTCGAGTGACCCTGGTCGCCGAACGATGCAACCGCACACGGGTGCATGCAAACGGGCTTACTGAGACACACGAGACGGATAGAGGGTTGTACACACTTGAGAGTGATAAGAGGCACTGCGACGAGCCGTGGTTGAACCCTGAAGCGGTTGTTAGTCTCGACTCTCTTGTTCGATTTCTGGAACCGACGGAGCGCTGAGCCCGTCGGGCGGGGGTTGGGGATGGGGTCGTGAGCAAAGCCACCACGGTGGATCTCGTTGTCGTCGGGCTCGGATACGTGGGGTTGCCACTGGCCCGCTCCGCGTCGGCGGCCGGACTGAAAGTGGTCGGTCTCGACCGCAGCCGTCGAGTCATCGACGGTCTGAACGGCGGCCGTTCGCACGTCGACGACATCACCGACGCCGAGGTCCGCACCATGCTGGAGCAGGGCTTCGAGGCTGTCGACCGGGCCGAGGTCATCGCCGATGCCGCTGCCGTGGTCATCTGTGTCCCGACACCGCTCACCGAGCACGGCTCGCCCGACCTCGGCGCCGTGCACGCCGCGGTCGACGACATCGCGGCCCATCTGGCTCCCGGCACCCTGGTGGTGCTGGAGTCGACGACGTACCCAGGAACCACCGACGAGGTCGTACGTCCCCGGCTCGAGGCCGGTGGCCTGCGGGTCGGCGAGGACTTCCACCTGGCGTTCTCGCCCGAGCGCATCGACCCGGGCAACGCCAGCTTCGGCCTGGAGAACACGCCCAAGGTGGTCGGCGGCATCACGCCGGACTGCACCAAGGCCGCACGCACGCTCTACGAGCGCTTCGTGCGGCAGGTGGTGGAGGCCAAGGGCTCGCGCGAGGCCGAAATGGCCAAGCTGCTGGAGAACACCTACCGCCACGTGAACATCGCGCTCGTCAATGAGATGTCGATGTTCTGCCGTGAGATCGGTGTCGACCTGTGGGACGCGATTCGCTGCGCCTCCACCAAGCCGTTCGGGTTCGCGGCCTTCTACCCCGGCCCGGGCGTGGGCGGCCACTGCATCCCGATCGACCCCAACTACCTCTCCTACAAGGTTCGCTCACTCGGCATCCCGTTCCGGTTCGTCGAGCTGGCCCAGGAGATCAACAACCGGATGCCCGTCCATGTGGTCAACCGAGCGGCCGACCTCCTGAACGACCAGGGCAAGGCGGTCCGTGGGTCCCGCATCCTGCTGCTCGGTGTGACCTACAAGCCCGACATCTCCGACCAGCGGGAGAGCCCGGCCGTCGCGGTCGCCGAGAACCTCCTCGAGCGCGGTGCCGAACTGGTCTACTTCGACCCGCGCGTCGACGACTGGACGATCGCCGGAGCCCCGGTCGAGCGGGCCGACGACTACCTCGTCGCGGCCGAGGCCGCGGACCTCACCATCCTGCTCCAGCCACACCGCGAGATCGACCTGGGTCTGCTGGCGGACCGCGCCCGGGCGCTCTTCGACACCCGCGGCAAGACCGCCGATCACCCCCGGGTGGTCAAACTGTGAGCGCTGAGGGTACGTACATACCCGGGGCCGTCGATTCCGGCGGCCGTCAAAAGCACCGCAGGCGCAGGCATCTGAAGGTCTCGTACTTCTTCTTCCTCGCGCTGGCCGCGCTCATCGCCACCCGGCTCGACGCGGGTTCCCTGCATTTTTACTCGTTCGGTGCGATGGGCCTGCTGGCGATCAAGATGTTCATGGCGCTCTTCTACCGGCCGGCCAAGGCCGGCCGGGAGGAGCTGGAGTACCTCGAGCAGGCGTGGGTCACCGCGGTCATCCCGATCTACAACGAGGACCCGGTGATGTTCGAGCAGGGCATGCGCAGCCTCCTCGCGCAGAGCCGTCTGCCCAACGAGATCCACATCATCGACGACGCCAGCGCCAACGACTCCGGCATCCGGGCCGCGAAGAGGATGCGCCGCGAGTTCGAGGCCAAGGGCGTCAAGTACACGGTCAGTGTGCAGCCCGAGAACAAGGGCAAGCGCGAGGCGCTCGCCCGGGGCTTCGAGGCGGCGCCGTACTCCGACATCTTCCTGTGCGTGGACTCGGACACCGTGCTCGCCCGCGACACGGTCCGCGAACTGCTGCTGCCGCTCGCCGACGAGCGCGTCATGGCCTCCACCGGAATGGTCCTGGCGCTCAACCACGACAGCAACATCTTCACGCGCCTGCAGGACCTCAGGTACGGGAACTCCTTCCTCTTCGAGCGGGCCGCCTACTCGCGCCTGAAGTCCGTTCTGTGCTGCTGCGGTGCCCTGTCCGCGTACCGCGGCACATTGGTGCGCAAGTACCTCCCGGACTTCCTCAACCAGCAGTTCCTGGGCAAGCCGGCCGTCTTCGGCGACGACCGCCGCATGACCAACTACTGCCTCATGGAGGGCCAGGTCGTCTTCCAGGAGACCGCTGTCGGCTACACGGCCGTTCCCGAGAAGCTGCCGCACTTCCTGCGCCAGCAGGTCCGCTGGAACAAGTCGTTCTTCCGCGAGTCCCTGTGGGCCTTCCGGCACCAGAAGAAGTTCCGGCCCGCCTTCTGGCTCACCTGTATGGAACTGGGCCTGTGGCTGGTCTTCGGCACGGCGATGTTCTACTCGCTCATCGTCCTGCCGATCCTGCACCCGGCCTCGTTCGTCAACCATGTGGGCGACTACGCCGTCTTCATGATCCTCATGGGGTACCTGCGCAACGTCCGGTACCTCGACTTCCCCCGCCGGGGCATGGGCTTCATCAAGCGGTTCGGCATGTTCCTGCTGGCCCCGCTCTACGGGTTGATCCAGCTGTTCCTTCTCACCCCGCTCCGCTTCTACGCCCTGCTCACCCTGCACAAGGGCAGTTGGGGCACCCGGCAGGGCGGCGTCGAGGTGTCCGTGGCGGGCGACCACGAGGCCGATGTGACGGAGATCTTCGAGGAAGAGGACCCGTACTCCGACAAGAAGGTCAGCGAGACGCTCCAGTTGATGCGCCTCGAAGGCGTGGCGCTGGGGCGCACGATGCCGAGCCAGGGCGTCAGGATCCCCGTCCAGCCGCAGCCGCTGCCCGGCTACGACGAGGAGCACGCCTACGCGCCCCAGCAGCGCGTGTCCTGGGGTACGCCGGCACAGGTCGGGCAGTACCAGCACCAGCAGCCGTGGCAGGAGGGGCAGTACGACCCGTACCACACGGGCCAGGACAACCAGGGGTACCCGGACCCGTCATGGCAGCACGGCCAGGGCCAGGGCCAGGGACAGGGCTGGTAAGTCACGAAAAGCGGAAGGGGGCGGCCTCCGGGCCGCCCCCTTCCGTCTTCTCCCCTACGTGTAGTACGCCATCGCCTCCGCGACCGTCACGACGGGGATCCCCCGGTTGGAGATCGCCTTCATCAGCGTCTCGAGGCCGGTCCTGCCGATCTGCGTGCTGGCCGTCGGAGTTCCGTCGACGACCCGGTGCAGACAGAGGATCAGCCAGTCCCCGTTGTTGACGCATCGGTCGAGCCGGCCGCCCGCCGCCGTCAGGTTCGCCACCGCCGTGCCGCCGATGCCCGATGCGTCGGTGATGCCGGTCAGCGCCTTGAGGCGGTACGGCATCGCAGGGGCGAAGGACTCGATCGTCTCGGAGATGATGGAACGGGCCGTGGTGAAGTGCCGGCTCGCTATCTGGTCGACCGGAACGCCGTCCGTCGTCTTCTCGAACGCGCCGTGCGGATAGGCGAAGTGCTCGCTGGTGAACCCGTGGGAGACCAGCCACTCACGCAGGGTCCGCAGGTCGTTGTCCACCTGCTGTGCGGTGAGCTTGCTGTAGCTCGCGGTGTGGGCGCTCGTCGCGTACGAGTGCCCGGCCATCTCCCAGCCCGAGAAGTCCTGCAGGGAGTGCATCTGGTCGAGGGTCAAGTAGTCTCCGGCGCCTATCGCGTCGGCGATGTTGTAGACCGTGCCGGAGAACCCGTACGCGTCCATCACCGGACGGGCCAGGCTGTGCACGGAGGTGTGGGAGTCGTCGAAGGTGATGGAGACGACGCCCTTCGGGAAGACGGAGGCGGTGTCGGGGATCAGCTCGACGGCCTGCAGATGGTACGTGACCGGGCCGCCCGCGTTGTCGTACACGGCGAACGACATGTCCGTGAACCCCGTCGTGGTGGACGGCACTCCGGCGGAGGAGATCGAGTACGTGCCGAACGCGCTCGTGACGTCGGCCCACTGCAGGTGCACGGTCACCCATTCGCCGGACTGGACGTAGTTCGTCGACGTGGTGGAGTGCGTGTGGAACTGCCAGAGGAAGTAGTTCGCCAGCGAACTGCTGCCCAGGTAGAAGGACAGCTTCGACAGGTCGGTGGTGTCCTCGACCCGGAAGACGAGTCTGATCGCCTTGCCGGTCAGGTTCGTCGCCAGCCCGCCGAGTCTGCGGACGTACGACTGCTTGCCGGTGCCGGCGGTGGTCACCCTGACCGACTGCGTGCCCCGTACGAAGACGGACGTGTCGTTCGCGTCGGCGGACGAGGTGCCCGTGCCCGCTGCGGACCAGCCGTGCCCCGACTGGAACTGCTGCGACCAGGTGGCGCGCCGGTGTCGGGGACGGCGCCCGGACGGGGCGTACGTCGGTGGTGTGGTGAGGTTGCCGATCGCCGCCGCCGCGGCGGCCGCAGGAGCCGCGGCGGCGGGCTGGGCCGGTACGGTGCCCAGCATCGCACCACCGGCGGTCACCAGGCCCCCGGTGCCGGCCAGACGCAGCGCCGAGCGTCTGCTCAGCCCGCGGGCGGAAAAGCCCGGTTCATGGTTCACGTGAGCCCCCCCCAGGGATCAGGACGTGGTGTTGAAGTAATTCATGCCGTTCTCGCTGAAGCCCTGCACCGCGGTGTCGACGTCCCCCAGAGACAGCGCTTGCTTGGAGTTGTAGTAGAGCCAGTCGACCTTCATGTCCCAGGAACGCTCGCCCTTGAACGGCAGGTCCACGAACCAGGTGTTGAAGTTCACGGACATGCCCGCGCGCGGGGCGTACTTGCCGTTGGTGGTGAAGATCTTCTTGCCGTCCAGGTGGTAGGTCACCACGTCGTCCTTGACGGTGATCACGATGGTGTGCCAGCCGGCGAGGCTCTTGTGCGTGGTGTTGTAGACCCGGTCTTCCACCGTGTGCCAGGTCACGTTGTCGAGCTTGGGCCCGAGACGGCCCCAGCCCCCGTTCGGCAGGTACTCGTTGTCGAGCTCGCTGTACGTCGAGCCCTTTCCGCCGATGGTGTAGAAGGTCTCGTTGACGTGGTCGCCGTTCTTGCCGGACGTGGGGTCGTCGCTGAAGTGGATCCGGGCGGCGTAGGTCCCGGACCGGAACTCCCGGCCCGAAGTCCCGACGCTGGCCTGCTTCGTGCCGGCCTTGGTGCCGTCCGTGCTGGCGCTCAGGTTGAGCACCTGGCCGTCGCCCAGGGAGTCCTTGTCGGAGGGGAAGCTGACGCCGTCGGACGACCACGTGTCGTCGATGCCCGGGCCGCCGTCACTGGTGCGGACGAGCCACCCGTGTTTGAAGAGCGCGGGGTCCTTGGGGCCGAGGTAGTGGAAGTTGTCGAAGAGGACCCCGGACGGGGCGGCCGGTACCGGAGCGGCGGCAGAGGGGTCCGCCGACTTCTTGGGGTCGCCGCCCGGCTCCTCACCCCAGGCGAGGACCCCGCGCTTGTACGCGGTGACCGTCTTCGACTCCTTGTAGGTGGTCTTCTCCGCGTCGAAGGAGCGGTCGTTGGACTGGTCCAGCTGCTTGTGGTCGGTGCGGTACAGCTGGAGGTCGATGCCCTTGCTGTTCGCATCGGGCTCCAGGGTTCCCGCGTCCGTGGTGAACCGGATCTCCAGGTAGTGGTCGGCCGTCTCGGTCGGCGCGTCGAGTTCGCCGATGGTCGCGGCGATGTGCGAGCATCCGACCTCGGCCTGGACGCAGTTGACGGCGTACGACGTGGCACCGTCCGCGGTGAAGTAGTACCTGAGGGAGACATCGCTCAGCGGCAGAGGCTTCTTCGACTCGTTGAAGACTTCCAGCGACGGCCTGGCCGCGTCGGAGGCGGCAGCGGTGTCCGTCCGGTAGCGGACCACGAGCTCGGGCGGCTCCGGATGTGCGTCGCGCCACACCGGGTACAGGGCCGTGCCGCCGGCGGCGACCACGCACACGATGAGCAGCAATTTGATCTTGGGCCATACCCGACGTCGGGGTTGTTGGCGGCGGGCAGACGCCACTGAGGCTCCTACGGGTGACTTCGAGTCCGAATCGAGGGCGAATCGGCAAGACGGACGAGAATCTGTGGTCAGATCTTATGTAGATCCTATCTGTGGTGTGAATGCGTATCGGGTGAACCCGTTGCAAGACGGAATCGTCCTGAGACACAGTCCTGAGACACGGCCGATGCACGGGCCGCAGCACAGCCCTTGAAAGAAGGGTGGGCCGCACGGCACTTCGCCGTGCGGCCCACTCCTCCAGGGTGGTGCGTTACGCGGGGACGCTCGCCACGCCCGGTTCCAGGAACCTCTTGCCGTTCACCCGCTCCGAAACGCCCTCGCGGTCCAGGTACGGGGTGATGCCGCCCAGGTGGAAGGGCCAGCCGGCGCCCGTGATCAGGCACAGGTCGATGTCCTGAGCCTCGGCCACGACGCCCTCGTCGAGCATCAGGCCGATCTCCTGGGCCACCGCGTCCAGGACGCGGGCGCGCACCTGCTCCTCGGTCAGGACCGTGCCGCCCTGCTTCAGGAGCGCGGCGACCTCCGGGTCCAGCTCCGGCTTGCCGCTGTCGTAGACATAGAAGCCGCGCTTGCCCGCCTTGACGACCGCCTTGAGGTTCGGGGAGACCGTGAAGCGGTCCGGGAAGGCCCGGTTGAGGGTCTCCGAGACATGCAGGCCGATGGCCGGCCCGACCAGCTCGAGGAGGACCAGCGGGGACATCGGCAGGCCCAGGGGCTCCACCGCCTTCTCCGCCACCCCGACCGGGGTGCCCTCGTCGATGACGTTCTGGATCTCGCCCATGAAGCGGGTGAGGATGCGGTTGACGACGAACGCCGGAGCGTCCTTCACCAGCACCGCGGTCTTCTTCAGCTTCCTGGCCACCGCGAACGCGGTCGCGAGCGAGGCGTCGTCCGTCTTCTCGCCGCGGACGATCTCCAGGAGCGGCAGGACCGCGACCGGGTTGAAGAAGTGGAAGCCGACGACCCGCTCGGGGTGCTGCAGCTTCGACGCCATCTCCGACACCGACAGGGAGGAGGTGTTGGTGGCGAGGATCGCGTGGGCCGGGGCGACCGCCTCGACCTCGGCGAACACCTTCTGCTTGACCGACATCTCCTCGAACACGGCCTCGATGACGAAGTCCGCGTCCGCGAAGCCCTCGGCCTTGTCCAGGACACCGGAGACCAGCGCCTTGAGGCGGTTGGCCTTGTCCTGGTTGATCCGGCCCTTGCCGAGCAGCTTGTCGATCTCGGCGTGGACGTAGCCCACGCCCTTGTCGACACGCTCCTGGTCGATGTCCGTGAGGACGACCGGGACCTCCAGCCGGCGCAGGAACAGCAGCGCCAGCTGCGAGGCCATCAGACCGGCGCCGACGACGCCGACCTTGGTGACCGGGCGGGCCAGGTTCTTGTCCGGGGCGCCGGCCGGGCGCTTGCCGCGCTTCTGGACGAGGTTGAAGGCGTAGATGCCCGCCCGCAGTTCGCCGCCCATGATCAGGTCCGCGAGGGCCTGGTCCTCGGCGTCGTAGCCCTGCTGCAGGTCGCCGTTCTTCGCCGCGGCGATGATGTCCAGCGCGCGGTACGCGGCCGGAGCCGCGCCGTGAACCTTGCCGTCCGCGATGAAGCGGCCCTTGGCCACGGCCTGGTCCCAGGCCTCGCCGCGGTCGATCACCGGACGCTCGATCTGGATCTCGCCCTTGAGGACGGCCGCCGTCCAGATCAGCGACTGCTCGAGGAAGTCGGCGCCCTCGAAGATGGCGTCGGCGATGCCGAGTTCGTAGACCTGTTTGCCCCCCAGCTGCTTGTTCTGGTTGAGGGAGTTCTCGATGATCACCGAGACGGCCTTGTCCGCGCCGATCAGGTTCGGCAGCAGGGTGCAGCCGCCCCAGCCGGGGACCAGGCCCAGGAAGACCTCGGGCAAGGAGAACGCCGGGAGCGCCGCGGACACTGTGCGGTAGGTGCAGTGCAGGCCGACCTCGACGCCGCCGCCCATCGCCGCGCCGTTGTAGTACGCGAAGGTCGGGACGGCCAGCGTCGACAGGCGCTTGAAGACCTCGTGGCCGCCCTTGCCGATGGCCAGCGCGTCCTCGTGCTTCTTCAGCAGCTCGACGCCCTTGAGGTCGGCACCGACCGCGAAGATGAACGGCTTGCCGGTGATGCCGACACCGACGATCTCGCCGTCCGCGGCCTCCTTCTCGACCTGGTCGATCGCGGTGTTCAGGTTCGCGAGCGACTGCGGGCCGAAGGTGGTCGGCTTGGTGTGGTCGAAGCCGTTGTCCAGGGTGATCAGGGCGAAACGGCCCGCGCCCTGCGGCAGGTCGAAGTGGCGTACGTGCGCCTGGGTGACGACCTCGTCCGGGAACAGCTCGGCCGCGCCCTTCAACAGTTCGGCGGTGGTGCTCACTTGTCCCCCTCGAAGTGCGGGTTCTCCCAGATGACCGTCGCGCCCATGCCGAAGCCGACGCACATGGTGGTCAGGCCGTAGCGGACCTGCGGCTGCTCCTCGAACTGGCGGGCGAGCTGTGTCATCAGACGGACACCGGAGGAGGCGAGCGGGTGGCCGAAGGCGATGGCACCGCCGTACTGGTTGACGCGCTCGTCGTCGTCCGCAATGCCGTAGTGGTCGAGGAAGGCCAGGACCTGGACCGCGAAGGCCTCGTTGATCTCGAAGAGGCCGATATCGGAGATGGACAGGCCCGCCTTGGCGAGCGCCTTCTCCGTGGCGGGGATCGGGCCGTAGCCCATGACCTCGGGCTCCACGCCCACGAAGGCGTAGGAGACCAGGCGCATCTTGACCGGCAGGCCGTTCTCGCGGGCGAAGTCCTCGGACGCGATGATCGAGGCGGTGGCGCCGTCGTTCAGACCGGCCGCGTTGCCCGCGGTGACCCGGCCGTGCACGCGGAACGGCGTCTTGAGGTTGGCCAGGTTCTCCAGGGTGGTGCCCGGGCGCATCGGCTCGTCCGCCGTCACCAGACCCCAGCCGGTCTCGCCGCTCTCGGGGTTCGTGCGGCGCACGGAGATCGGCACCAGGTCCTGCTGGATCTTGCCGTTGGCGTACGCCTTGGCGGCCTTCTCCTGCGAGCGCACCGCGTACTCGTCGGCGCGCAGCTTGGTGATGTGCGGGTAGCGGTCGTGCAGGTTCTCCGCGGTCATGCCCATGAAGAGGGCGGACTCGTCGACCAGCTTCTCGCTCACGAAGCGCGGGTTCGGGTCCACGCCCTCGCCCATCGGGTGGCGGCCCATGTGCTCGACACCGCCCGCGATGACGGCGTCGTAGGCGCCGAAGGCGATCGAGCCGGCCGTCGTCGTCACGGCCGTCAGCGCGCCGGCGCACATGCGGTCGATGGAGTAACCCGGCACGGACGTAGGGAGACCGGCCAGAATGCCGGCCGTGCGGCCGAGCGTCAGGCCCTGGTCACCGATCTGGGTGGTGGCGGCGATGGCGACCTCGTCGACCTTCTTCGGGTCGAGACCCGGGTTGCGGCGCAACAGCTCCCGGATCGCCTTCACGACGAGATCGTCGGCGCGGGTCTCGTGGTAGATGCCCTTCGGGCCCGCCTTGCCGAACGGGGTACGGACGCCGTCGACGAAGACGACGTCCCTGACGGTACGAGGCACGATGGCTCTCCTCCAGGGTGCGGGATGGCACTGCTGCGACGCGCTGAGCGCGCGCTCAGCACCATGCTACTTGTGGGTAACCAAGCTGCCCAGTCCCGCAGGCCCAAGCGGTGAAGGTCACACCACCACGGGAGTCCTTCCGCTGCTACCCACACGACGGCGCGCCGATCTTGGCGTGTTCTCGACGCGGCCGTTCCGCTCCGGGGCCGAGGCGGCGCTCAGGCAGGCGGACCGGCCCGTGGCATGGAGAAGGGCCGCCCCGAGGGCGGCCCCGTCCCGTCGTTCCCGGTTGTCAGGGCTTCGCGGACAAAGCCGCCACCAGCACCGGGGTGACCTGCTCCACCTGCCACGGCCGCGCGCCGTGTCCGGCGAGCGCGGCCGCGACAGACTCGGCGTCGGCCGGTTTCGGCGGTTCCCAGCACACCCGCCGCACGGTGTCCGGGGAGACCAGATTCTCCTGCGGCATGTTCAGCTGCTCGGCGAGCGCCGAGACCGCCGCCCGCGCGGCGGTCAGCCGCGCCGCGGCCGCCGGGTCCTTGTCGGCCCACGCGCGCGGCGGGGGCGGCCCGGTCACCGGCTGGCTCGGCTGCGGCAACTCGGCCTCCGGCAGCCCCTTGGCGCGATCGACGGCGGCCTGCCACTGCTCCACCTGACGCCGTCCCATGCGGTGCCCGAATCCGTTGAGGGCGGCCAGGGCGTGCGCGTTCGGCGGCAGGGCCAGCGAGGCCTCGACGATCGCCGCGTCCGAGAGCACCTTGCCCGGCGAGACGTCCCGACGCTGCGCGATACGGTCCCTGGTCTGCCACAGCTCACGGACGACCGCCATCTGGCGGCGGCGGCGCACCTTGTGCATGCCGGACGTACGCCGCCAGGGGTCCTTGCGGGGCTCCGCGGGTGGCGCGGAGGCGATCGCCTCGAACTCCTGGTGGGCCCACTCGAGCTTGCCCTGCCGGTCCAGCTCCTTCTCCAGGGCGTCCCGCAGATCGACGAGCAGTTCGACGTCGAGGGCGGCGTAGCGCAGCCAGGGGTCGGGCAGGGGCCGCGTCGACCAGTCGACCGCGGAATGCCCCTTCTCCAGCACGAAGGCAAGCACGCTCTCGACCATGGCGCCGAGCCCGACCCGCGGGAACCCGGCGAGACGTCCGGCCAACTCGGTGTCGAACAGGAGCGTGGGGACCATGCCTATCTCGCGCAGACACGGAAGATCCTGGGTGGCGGCGTGCAGCACCCACTCGACACCGGAGAGCGCCTCACCCAGGGCCGACAGGTCGGGGCAGGCGACGGGGTCGATCAGCGCCGTGCCCGCGCCTTCGCGGCGCAACTGGACCAGGTAGGCGCGCTGGCCGTAGCGGTAGCCGGAGGCGCGTTCCGCGTCCACGGCCACGGGGCCGGAGCCGGCCCCGAAGGCGGCGACGGCCGCGGCGAGCGAGGCCTCGTCGGCGATCACGGGGGGGATGCCGTCCCGCGGCTCGAGCAAGGGGATCGGCGCCGCTTCGACATCGTCCGGAGGGGCGCCTCCGATGGTTCGCAGTGGGCTGTCTGCTGCGGTCTCTTGGGCCTCGGTCACCTGTCAAGGGTATCGGTGGATGGAGCACGCCCGTCGACGGAACGTTCCGTCGACGGGCGATGGAGGGTCGTGAACCAGTCATGTGTCACACGCGCGGGTGAGGGGTACCAACATCCTCCGCTTGACGTGGGGCGGCTGTCGCCGGTGCGGTGATCTCCCCGGACCCATGTCTGCGGCGGCACGGTGCGGACGGGGGTGAACAGCGGGAGCGGGGTCAGTGGATGATGCCGGTCCGTAGCGCGACCGCCACCATTCCGGCGCGGTCGCCGGTGCCGAGCTTGCGGGCGATGCGGGCGAGATGGCTCTTGACGGTCAGTGCGGACAGTCCCATCGAGACGCCGATCGCCTTGTTGGACTGGCCCTCGGCGACCAGGCGCAGCACCTCCACCTCGCGGCCGGACAGCTCGCGGTAGCCGCCCGGGTGGCTCGGGGCTCCCGGGGGGCGGCGGTGCAGGCGCGCGGCGGCGGCGCCGATGGGGGCGGCGCCGGGCCGAGTGGGGAGCCCGACGTTCGTGCGCGTGCCGGTGACGACATAGCCCTTCACCCCGCCCGCGAGGGCGTTGCGGACCGCGCCGATGTCGTCGGCGGCGGACAGGGCGAGACCGTTGGGCCAGCCTGCAGCGCGGGTCTCCGACAGGAGGGTGAGGCCGGAGCCGTCGGGGAGGTGTACGTCGGCGACGCAGATGTCGCGCGGATTGCCGATACGGGGGCGGGCCTCTGCGATGGACGACGCCTCGATGACGTCGCGCACCCCGAGCGCCCAGAGGTGGCGGGTGACGGTGGAACGGACGCGCGGGTCGGCCACGACGACCATGGCGGTCGGCTTGTTCGGGCGGTAGGCGACCAGGCTTGCGGGCTGCTCGAGGAGAACGGACACCAGGCCTCCTGGGGGTGCGGGACGGGGCCGGCTCTGGGGATGAAGCCGGGACGAACCGTGCTTTCAAGGTCACAGTCGTCTTCGGCATCAAACTCGTGCTCCTTTAGAGAATGATCACGATTTGGTGAGTAACAATCGGTGCAATTCGGACGCGCGCGCGATCACCCGAAGATCGAATCGGTTCGCTCTGTTGTCCATACGGGGCCGAAAGTGGCCGTATCGACAAAGAGATGACAAGAAACCGTCGGCGGAGGTGTGACGAGGTAATGCCCTGACGAGGGCCGTGCCCCAGGTTCATGTGGGGCACGGCCCTCGTCAGGACACGGCCGATGAGGTCCGTCAGCGCGAGTCCGGCCCCCGCCGTTGTGGCAGGGTCACCACCGAGGAGTCGCCCGGGCCCGCCGGGGGCAGGCCCGCGATCTGCGCGAGCAGGTCGCACCAGGAGGCCAGATGGGCGGCGGTGTCCGGGACGCCGCCCAGGCCCTCGCGGGGGGTCCAGGAAGCGCGGATCTCGATCTGGGAGGCGGCGGGGCGGGCGGCCAGCCCGCCGAAGTAGTGCGAGCTTGCGCGCGTGACGGTGCCGCTGGGCTCGCCGTAGGCCAGCCCGCGGGCCTGCAGCGCGTCGGTCAGCCAGGACCAGCACACCTCGGGCAGCAGCGGGTCGGCCGCCATCTCGGGTTCGAGCTCGGCGCGCACCAACGTCACCAGGCGGAAGGAGCCCTGCCAGGCCTCGTGCCCCGCCGGGTCGTGCAGCAGGACCAGGCGCCCGTCGGCCAGGTCCTCGCCCTCCTGGACGACCGCGGCCTCCAGGGCGTAGGTGTACGGGGCGAGTCGCTGCGGAGGACGCGTCGGCTCGATCTCGATCTCCGGCCGCAGCCGCGCGCCCTCCAGTGCGTCGACCGCGGCGCGGAACGGCGGCGTAGCCGCCTCCATCGCATCGCCGTCCCCCTCGTCCGCGTCGTCCATTCCGCCAGCGCCGTCCGTCAGTGGTTCCTGAGCCGCAGCCATGCGGGGAAGAGTAAGGGGAGGAAAGCGCGTTCGCAGGGAGAGACACCCGTCCCGCCGGTGGTTGGCCGGGAACGGCGAGATGTCGTTTCGGTGGGGGCCCCGTGCCCCGTCCGGGCGATGCCCGTGCCGCCCCGCGAGCGGGCCCGGGAGCGCCGTCGCCCCCGGGCCCGGCCGTCCCGGCGGCGTGCGAGACTTCTTGGCGTGAGTGCCAACGACCGCCCCGTGACGGGCCAGCCGACAGCGACGTACGATTCCGCCTTCCTCAAGGCGTGCAGGCGCGAGTCCGTTCCGCACACACCGGTGTGGTTCATGCGGCAGGCCGGGCGCTCCCTGCCCGAGTACCGCAAGGTGCGCGAGGGCGTCCCCATGCTCGAGTCCTGCATGCGGCCCGAGCTGGTCACCGAGATCACGCTCCAGCCCGTCCGCCGGCACGGCGTGGACGCGGCGATCTATTTCAGCGACATCGTGGTGCCCCTCAAGGCCATCGGCGTCGATCTCGACATCAAGCCCGGCGTCGGGCCGGTCGTCGGGCACCCGATCCGCACCCGGGCCGACCTCGCGCAGCTGCGGGATCTCACCCCCGAGGACGTCTCCTACGTCACGGAGGCCATCGGGATGCTCACCGCCGAACTGGGCGGGACCCCGCTCATCGGTTTCGCGGGTGCGCCCTTCACTCTCGCCAGCTACCTCATCGAGGGCGGCCCGTCCCGTACGTACGAGAACACCAAGGCGCTCATGTACGGCGACGTGCAGCTGTGGGCCGATCTGCTGGACCGGCTCGCGGACATCACGGCCGCCTTCCTGAAGGTCCAGATCGAAGCGGGCGCCTCCGCGATCCAGCTCTTCGACTCCTGGGCGGGTGCCCTCGCCCCCGCCGACTACCGCCGCTCGGTGCTGCCCGCCTCGGCCAAGGTGTTCGGGGCCGTCGAGGAGTACGGTGTCCCGCGCATCCACTTCGGCGTCGGCACCGGCGAGCTGCTCGGTCCGATGGGCGAGGCGGGTGCGGACGTCGTCGGCGTCGACTGGCGCGTCCCGCTCGACGAGGCGGCCCGCCGCGTCGGCCCGGGGAAGGCCCTCCAGGGCAATCTCGACCCGGCGATCCTCTTCGCACCGAGGGAGGCGGTCGAGGCCAAGACCCGCGAGGTGCTCGACGCCGCCGCGCGTCTCGAGGGTCATGTCTTCAACCTCGGGCACGGGGTCATGCCGTCCACCGACCCGGACGCCCTGACCCGGCTCGTGGAGTACGTCCACACGCGGACGGCCCGCTGACCGCTGCCTCTGCATCCGGCGGCCCGGTCCACTCGTCCCGGAGCGGATTCCGGCGCCCCGGCTGCTACCGCCCGCGCGGTGCCGCCGCGTCGACGGCGGCGACGGGGTGACGGTCGCTCAGCTCGGCGCGACTGCCGTCCACCGTGTGCTTCCGCGCCTTCGTCCGCGCTCGGACGAGGGCGGGGACGGTGGTCCGATCGTCCGGTCCGGGGCCCGAGGTGCTGTCAACTTCACGTGTCCCGGGGCCGATGTCCCGGTCGGAGCCGGCGGCCGGGTCCGGCCGGTCTCACCATCCCGGACGTGCTCGCCTGCCGAACAGCAGGCCGCGTGGCTCGGGCGGTGGCGGGGTGCCGGGGCGCAGGGGCCAGGCGATCAGCATGCCGACCAGGAAGCCGACCACGTGTGCCGCGTATGCCACGGTGCCCGCGCTGGAGACGCCCTGGCCGGAGGAGTACACCGCTTGGAGGGCGAACCAGAAGCCCAGCACGATCCAGGCGGGCAACCGCAGCGGCAGAAAGATCAGGAACGGTACGAGGACCCATACGCGGGCCCTCGGATACAGGACCAGATAGGCCCCGAGGACTCCGGCGATCGCCCCGGAGGCTCCGATCAGCGGATCGCCCGAGTCGGAGTTCGCGAGGGCGAAACCGTAGGAGGCCGCGTACCCGCACACGAAGTAGAAGAGCGTGAAGCGGATGTGGCCCATCCGGTCCTCGATGTTGTTGCCGAAGATCAGCAGGAACAGCATGTTGCCCAGCAGGTGCAGCCAGCTGCCGTGCAGGAACATCGCCGTGAAGACGGACGCCGGCGGTGACTTGTCGTAGTCCGGCGGGGCCACCACACAGCCCGGGCCGTGCGGGCCCACGCCGACCGCGCCCGTGGGGACGAGGCGCGGCAGCTGATCGTGGATCAGTTCCCGGGGCACCGCGGCGTAGTGATCGAGGAACGCCTGGAGATGGCACAGCTGCGCCAGATCACTCTGTCCCGCCACCGAGCCCGCTATCCCGGGGGTGAACAGGAAGACGACGAAGTTGGCCGCGATCAGCGCGTACGTCACATACGGCGTACGGCGCACCGGGTTTACGTCATGGACGGGGATGACCACAAGGAAGTAGTGCCCTGGATGGGCCGGGCGAATCAGTGAACGTGGCCGTCCGCCTGTGCGTATCTCTCCTCAACCGGTTGCCGTCACCCTCCGCGCCTCGATGTCGTCGCCTCCTCCGCGGCCGCCCGCCGAGCAGGCCCGGCGGGCCATCGAGAGGATCGACGGACAGCACGAGACGGTGGAGGCCGTCCGCTGCGTGAGCCGTGGGGGCCGGTGACATGCGGGTGGTCCCCACGGCTGTCGGCGGGCGCGGCGGCGCCGCTGAAGGCCACGGCGCCGTGCGCCGAGACGCCGTAAGTCAGCCGGCGGCGTCCTTCCGTACCGCAGCGGTCGCCTTCCGGGCGGCCACCAGGACCGGATCCCACACCGGTGAGAAGGGAGGTGCATAGCCCAGGTCCAGGGCCGTCATCTCCTCGACCGTCATACGTGCGGTCAGCGCGACCGCCGCGATGTCGACCCGCTTGGCCGCGCCCTCCCGGCCGACGATCTGGACGACGAGCAACCGGCCCGTGCGGCGTTCGGCGAGCATCTTCACTGTCATCGGCGCGGCGTTCGGGTAGTAGCCCGCGCGGCTGGTCGACTCGATGGTGACCGTCACATACTGGAGCCCGGCCCGTCGCGCGTCCTTCTCGCGCAGACCGGTGCGGGCGATCTCCAGATCGCAGACCTTGCTCACGGCGGTGCCGACGACGCCCGGGAACGTGGCATAACCCCCGCCCACGTTGGTGCCGATGACCTGGCCGTGCTTGTTGGCGTGCGTGCCCAGGGCGATGTGCCGCTCCCGCCCGGCAACCAGGTCCATGACCTCGACGCAGTCGCCGCCGGCCCAGATGTTCTCGTGACCGCGCACCCGCATCGAGAGGTCCGTGAGCAGTCCGCCGTGCTCGCCGAGCGGCAGCCCGGCGGCCCGTGCGAGCGCGGTCTCGGGGCGCACGCCGATGCCGAGGACCACCACGTCCGCCGGGTACTCGGCGGCCTCCGTGCCCACGGCCCGGACCCGGCCGTCGTCGCCGGTGAGGATCTTGGTGACCTCCGCGTCGTTGACCATCCTGATCCCGAGGCCCTCCATGGCCTCGTGGACGAGCCGGCCCATGTCCGGGTCGAGCGTGGCCATCGGTTCCTTGCCGCGATTGACCACGGTGACCTCGTAGCCACGGTTGACCATCGCCTCGGCCACCTCCACGCCGATGTAGCCGGCGCCGACGACCACCGCCCGGCGTCCCCGCGTGGCGGCCAGCGTGTCGAGGAGCGCCTGGCCGTCGTCCAGGGTCTGCACGCCGTGCACCCCGGGGGCGTCGACGCCCGGCAGATCGGGGCGGATGGGCCGGGCACCGGTCGCGATCACGAGTCTGTCGTACGACGTCCATGCCTCGGTCCCGGAGTCGACGGCCCGCGTGAGTACCCGTCCGCCCGCCACGTCGATCTCCGTGACCTCCGTCCGCATCCGCAGGTCGATGCCCCGCGCCGCGTGCTCCTCGGGAGTTCGGGCGATCAGCTCGTCCCGTGCGGCGACGTCACCACCCACCCAGTACGGGATGCCGCACGCGGAGAACGAGGAGAAGTGACCGCGCTCGAACGCCACGATCTCCAGCTCGTCGGGCCCTTTGAGGCGGCGCGCCTGCGACGCGGCGGACATGCCCGCCGCGTCGCCGCCGATCACGACCAGGCGCTCTGCGGAACGGTTCGTACGACTCATGTTCATACGAACACGCTACGTGCGCGGGGAATGTCAGTCCTGCTCGCCCCGGCCCTGCTCCCGGGCGGGCTCGGGCGCCGTACGGGCCGCGGGGAACGCGCCCACCGGCGGTGCGGCGGTCGCGGACGCCGGACGGCGGGCAGACCGGGGGCGTACCAGCCGCAGCCACACCAGCACCAGCAACGCAGCGCACACCGCGAAGGGGAGCGCCGCCCCGATCGCCAGGGCGATCCACCGCAGCAGCGTGACGAACCAGTTCCACCCACCCGCCAGCGCGTCCATGAACCCGGGCCGGTCGTCCTTCGCCGCCTTCTGCACCGGCGTCTCGGACAGCGAGAGTGTGATGGTGGCCAGGCTGGTGCGGTCCTTCAGGGACGCCTGCCGGGCGAGCAGCGCCTCGAGGCCGGCCTCGCGCGAGCTCAATTCCCCTTCCAGGGCGACCACGTCGCTGAGCTTGGTCGCCCTGTCCATCAGTTCGCGTACCCGTGCCACGCTGACCCGCTGCGACCTGATGCGGCTCTCCACGTCGACGACCTGGTCGGTGACGTCCTCGGCCCGGGCGGTCCGGTCGAGCAGCTTGCCCGCGCCCTGGAGCGAGGCGAGGACCTCGTCGTACTTCTCGGTGGGTACGCGCAGGACGAGCCGGGTGCGCTCGCGGCCCTGGGCGTCGCGGCTGGTGTTCTCGTTGCCGACGAACCCGCCGGCGTTCACGACCGTCGTCCGCGCCTCGTCGAGCGCCTTGGGTACGTCCTTCACCTGCACGGTGAGGGACGCCGTACGGATGATGTCGTTCGTGGTGAGCGCGGGCGTGCTGCCAGGGCCCTTCGCGGCACCGCCCGGGGCGCTGCCGCCGCCCTTCGCGTCGGCGCCCACGGCGCTGTCGGCGGCCCCCTGCCGCTGGGCGCCCGCCGCGCCGGACTTGGCGTCGCCTTCACTGCTGTTCTTGTCGTTGGCGCCGCAGCCCGCGAGCGCGAGCGTGGCGGCGAGCAGGATCGTGGCCAGCACCTGGACCGGCCGTACGGAGCGTGGAGTGACCATGTGGTCCTACCCCCGAGGATTGTGGTGACGGATGCCTCTTGGACGCCGGGCCCGCACCGAACGTTGGCCGGATCCGGTCCCGATGCGGTCACGGTCGGGACTCGGCGAGGACACCCGTTGCCTGGGACCGGCCGCGGGACATACCGCTCCTCGGTCTCCGGGAACGGTTTGAGAGGCTGGGGCCATGAGCGCAACGCAGACCCGCTCGGGCGCGGGACACGTCGTCGTCATCGGAGGCGGGATCGCGGGGCTGGCCGCCGCCCACCGGCTGCTGGACCGGGAAAGGCACGTGACGGTCCTGGAGGCGGCGGACCGGGTCGGCGGCAAGCTGCTGCAGGGCGAGATCGCGGGCGTGCGGGTCGACCTCGGCGCCGAGTCCATGCTCGCGCGACGGCCCGAGGCGGTGGCGCTGGCCCGTGAGGTGGGACTCGCGGACCGTCTCCAGCCGCCGGCCACCTCGACGGCCTCGATCTGGACGCGTGGCTCCCTGCGGCCGATGCCGAAGGGCCACGTGATGGGCGTCCCCGGCGCCGCGTCCGCACTGTCCGGCGTCCTGTCGGACGAGGGCCTGCACCGCATCGGGCGGGACGCGGAGCTGCCGCGCACGGAGGTCGGCGACGATGTGGCGGTGGGGGAGTACGTGGCGGCGCGCCTCGGCCGTGAGGTCGTCGACCGTCTGGTGGAGCCGCTGCTGGGCGGGGTGTACGCGGGCGACGCGTACCGCATCTCCATGCGCTCGGCCGTCCCGCAGCTCTTCCACGCCGCCAGGGCCCACGCTTCGCTGACGGAGGCGGTCCGGGAGATCCAGGCGAAGGCGGGCGCGGCGCAGACGGGTCCGGTGTTCATGGGCATCGAGGGCGGCGTCGGCGGGCTCCCCCTCGCCGTGGCCGAGTCGGTGCGCGCCCGGGGCGGCGAGATCCACCTCAAGACCACGGTGGACGGACTGAACCGCACTCCCGGAGGATGGGAGGTTTTGGTCGAGGGCCACATCGTCGAGGCGGACGCGGTGGTCGTCGCCGCCCCCGCCGGGGAGGCCGCCCGCCTGCTGCGCACCGCCTGTGCGGACGCCGCCGCGGAACTGGACACCGTCGAGTACGCCTCCATGGCCCTCGTCACCCTCGCCTACCGCCGCGCCGACATCGCCCTTCCCGAGGGCAGCGGCTTTCTCGTGCCGCCGGTCGACGGGCGGACGATCAAGGCGTCGACCTTCGCCTCCCAGAAGTGGGGCTGGATCGCTGACGAGGACCCGGACGTCGTGGTCCTGAGGACGTCCGTCGGCCGCTGCGGCGAGACGGAGATCCTCCAGCGCGAGGACCCCGATCTCGTGACGCTCTCGCGGCACGACCTGCGCGAGGCGACCGGCGTGGACGCCCTTCCGGTGCAGACCCGCGTCACCCGCTGGACCGACGGTCTGCCGCAGTACCCCGTCGGCCACCACGCGCGCGTGGCCCGCATCCGCGAGCACGTGGCCAAGCTTCCGGGGCTGGTGGTGTGCGGCGCGGCCTACGACGGCGTCGGCATCCCGGCGTGCATCGCGAGCGCGTACGCCGCGGTCGACCAGCTCGGCGGTGACCTGCGCGGGGTCGAGGAGCTCACCGCCAACCCGGTGCAGAGTCTGCACGGTGAAGCGGGAGAATAGGAACATGAGTGACGACGCACCCACCATCGAGGCCGGCCGGATTCCGAACAAGGGCAAGCTGGCCAAGGACCTCAACGAGGTCATCCGCTACACCCTGTGGTCGGTCTTCAAGCTGAAGGACGTGCTGCCCGAGGACCGCGCCGGTTACGCCGACGAGGTCCAGGAGCTGTTCGACCAGCTCGCCGCCAAGGACGTGGCCGTCCGCGGCACCTACGACCTCTCCGGAATGCGCGCCGACGCCGACCTGATGATCTGGTGGCACGCGGAGAGCAGCGACCAGCTCCAGGAGGCGTACAACCTCTTCCGCCGCACGAAGCTGGGCCGCGCGATGGAGCCGGTCTGGTCGAACATGGCGCTGCACCGCCCCGCCGAGTTCAACCGCTCGCACATCCCGGCGTTCCTCGCCGACGAGACGCCGCGCAACTACGTCAGCGTCTACCCCTTCGTGCGCTCCTACGACTGGTACCTGCTGCCCGACGAGGACCGCCGCCGCATGCTCGCCGACCACGGCAAGATGGCCCGCGGCTACCCGGACGTGCGCGCCAACACGGTCCCCTCGTTCTCGCTCGGCGACTACGAGTGGGTCCTGGCCTTCGAGGCCGACGAGCTGTACCGCATCGTCGACCTCATGCGCCACCTGCGCGGCTCGGAGGCCCGCATGCACGTCCGCGAGGAGATCCCGTTCTTCACGGGCCGCCGGAAGTCGGTCGCCGAACTGGTCGAGGGCCTCGCCTGATCGCTCGGGGCACCCCTGGTGTCCGGCGCCCCGTCACGGCGGGAGGCTGGACACCGCCGGCGGCAGTGTGTACATCGGCGTCGGCGTCACCGGGACGGGTGTGCCGGGATCGTCCGTGGGGCCCGGCGGGGCCGGGGAAGGGACGAGCGGGGGTGGGCTCGCGGTCGCCGCGTCCTCGGCGAGCGCGTCGAAGTCGACGTAACCCGTGGCCTCCAGGACCTTGATGTGGTCGAGGACCGTGGTGTTCGCGTCGTCGGCGAGGGCGCGTACGAGTGAGTTGCGGGTGGTGGCGCGCACCTGGGCGACGACGGCGAAGACCTTGCCGTGGGCCCTGCGCAGAAGGTTGGCGAAGTCGCGGTCGTACTCCTGGCCCTGGGCCGCGTCCAGGGTGGCCAGCCACTGGCGCTGCTGCGCATTCGGCTGGTTGGGCAGGGCGAGGCCGAGGCGCGTGGCGACGTCGCGGACGCGGGCGTCCAGGAAGGTGTGGCCGGTGACGAGGTGCTCGCCCGCGGTGCGCACCGCCTGGGTGGTGCTTTTCTGTTGGGCCTGCTGTCCCGCCGGCAGCTCCCACAGCCCGGCCAGCCGGACCTTGGTGACGAAGTCCCGGTCCAGCGCGGACAGTGGGCCGTAGTTCGTCGGCACGGTCTGGGCGTTCAGGGTGTCCAGGCCGGTGCCGGAGCGGTCCGCGTAGGACCAGACCGGAAAAATCAGCGCGGCGAGGGTGCCCGCAAGCAAGGTGATGATGATCCCGGTGCCGCTGAGGAGTCTGCGGCCTCGGACGGGTCTGGATCGCATGGTGCCTCCTGCTTGCGGCACCGCACGCTCGTGCGCATTGGGTGCGGGTTGGCATATTACTGTGCCGTATCCGTCAACTGACGTACGCAGGCGTCCCATTGGAAAGCGGGCATCACTGCTCGAACATGGCATGCAGAGTGATGTCCTTCTCCGGCGAGACGGGGGCAAACCAGCTCTTTCGCCTCTCCTGTGTGCCTCCGTGTCAACCGCGGCACATTCCGCCGGGCGGCCACCGGAGCCCGCCCGAGTGATACAGGGCGGGCTGTGCTCAGTGCCGCAGCAGGACCCGGCGCGTGGCCCGGGCCAGCCGGGCCGTGGTACGCCGGGAGGGTGGCGTGGGCCCCGAGCGCTCCAGCCACCAGGCGCGCAGCCGGCGCCTCTGCTCGGCGTTCTCCGGCCGGTCCGCGCTCAGCAGATGCTCGGCGAAGTCGAGGGCGTCGCGCCGGTAGCCTCCGGTCATCGGACGGTGGTGGGCGTAGGCGAGGAAGGCGGGCCGATAGTCCGCCCCGAGGATCTCGGGCAGCTCGGGTGCGACCTTCGCCACGACGCCGGCCCGCTTGCCGGCCAGGGCACGCGCCTGCACCCCGAGGCGCACCCGGTCGAACCCCTCCGGCACGGGCGTGCCGGCGACGAGCGAGGAGAGCAGTGCGGCCTGCGCGAGTGCGAGGCGCTGACGTCCGGCGCCGGTGTCACCGCCGCCGGAACCCCGCGCCGCCGATGAGGTGGTCGTCCGCTCGGGCAGGCCGGCCGTCCCCGGGGTGGCGCGGTGGCCCGACGCGTCCGTCCATCGCGGGTTCGTTGTCCGGGGTGTGGCGGGCGGCTGCGCCGCCTTCTCCACCGTCTCCCGAATGGCGGTCAGCTCCCTCTCCAGCTCGGCCGGTTCGGGGAAGTTCTCGTCGCGCTCCAGCAGGACGCCGGGCGGGGTGGCGCGGGACGCGAGGTCGGCGAGGATGTCGAGGACCGGCTGCGGCACCGGGTGGGCGTGGCTGTCGTGCCAGACGCCGTCGCGTGCGAAGCCGCCCGCCACATGCACATACGCGATGGCCTCGACGGGCAGCTCGTCCAGGGCCATGGCCGGGTCCTCGCCCCGGTTGACGTGGTTGGTGTGGAGGTTCGCGACGTCGATCAGCAGCCGTACCCCGGTGCGGTCGACCAGCTCGTACAGGAACTGGCCCTCGGTCATCTCCTCGGCCGGCCAGGAGATCATCGCCGCGATGTTCTCCAGGGCGAGCGGCACGGGCAGGGCGTCCTGGGCGATGCGTATGTTCTCGCACAGGACGCCCAGCGCGTCGCGTGTGCGCGGGACCGGGAGCAGATGGCCCGCCTCCAGCAGGCGGGAGGCCGTCAGCGGCCCGCCGGCCCTCACGAACGCGATGTGCTCCGTGACCAGCGGCGTGTCCAGCGCCGTGGCGCGCTCGGCGAGGTCGGCCAGGCGGGCCTCGTCGGGGCGGTCCGCGCCGCCGAGCCCGAGGGAGACGCCGTGCGGGACGACGGTGACGCCTCGCTCGCGCAGGCGCAGCAGCGACTCGGGGAGGTGCCCGGGGCACACGTTCTCGGCCACGGCTTCGACCCAGTCGATGCCCGTCATGCGCTCCACGGCGTCGGCGATCTCCGGCCGCCACCCGATGCCCGTTCCCAGTCGCCGCATGGTCCGCTCCTCCACCCTGGTCCACCGGCCGCGTCCTGCGGGCGCGGCCGCCCCGGCCGTGCCTCCGCGCCCCGTCGACGCACCACCGCTGCCGGTGTGACGGAGTCATGACCCCGGCCTTCGGAACCGAACCCCTGCCGCGGGACGTTCAGAGCAACATTTGAGGTTCGGTCGGACCCCGGCCCGGCTCCCGCACTACTGCAGCACCTGCTCCGACTCCACCGGATCCGGCCGGGCGGTGTCGACGGTGCGCGGTTCGCCCGGGGACGGCCGGGAGCCGGTCGTCGAGGAGACCACCGTCCGCGAGGCGGAGTTCGACCCGAACGGCCGAGCCGACGGGCCCGACTTCCAGGAATGCCTTGGTGGAGGCCGTCCGTCACCCTGCCCGGTCCGAGGGCACACGGCCACCGCTGCGCCGGTCGTGGCCCAGTAACGAGGAGCAGGAGATGAGCCGATCCCGCCGCCGCGGCCGCTACCGCCTGCGCGGTGCCGTCGCCCTCGTGGTGGCCGTCCTCGAGGCGGCCTTCACCGTGCCGCAGGCGAACGCCCGGACGCCGTCCGAGGATGCCTGTCACACCACTGGCGACGTGATGCCGCGCGGCGACTGCGGCTCCTTCCACCAGGTCTTCGCCGAGAACTTCAACGGGGACGTGGTGCCGCTCGGCTCCTTCAGCGACTGCGACCACAACGCCGACACGCGGAGCGCCTACTGCGGCGGCCTCACCGGCTCCTACCGCGACGACTGGTGGGCCTACCCCCGTGGCTGGTACGACACCGCCAACCCGCGCAACCACTCCAACGGCAACGATCGCGTGCTCGGGGGCGAGTACCGGGCCGACGACACGGTGTGGGTGAGCCCCGCCGCGAACGGCGACGGCCGTATGCACATCCGCATGTACCGTCCGGCGTCGGGGGGCGACCTCCACGTCGCGGCCGTGGTGCCGCGGACGGTGATGCGGCAGACGTACGGGAAGTACAGCGCCCGGGTGCGGGTCGTGAAGGCCGTGCCCGGTTACAAGAGCGCCTGGCTCTTCTACGACGGCGGTTGCGAGATGGACATGTACGAGCAGTCCTGGGTGGACACCGTCCACTTCTTCCACCACCCGTGCGATGGACGCCCCCAGGGCTACGCCGACACCGGCAGGCCCTTCACCGAGTGGCACACGGTCACCATGGAGTGGACACCCGGCCTCGCCCGCTACTACCTGGACGGCCGTCTCCACCTCAGCGACCGCCGCGGCGTCGCCGCGCGGCCGCTGAGCTGGATCCTCCAGAACGAAAGCGCTCTGTACGGGGCGTACGCCACGCCGGGTTCATGGGCGCAGATGGACATCACGTGGGTGACCGCCTACACCTACACGGGCGCGAGGCCCGGCTGACGGCGCGCTTTCGCGAACGCGGGACGTCGGCCCGCCGCTTGGGACGTCAGGAACCGGCGGCGCCGAAGGCGGTGGCCCGGACGGTGTTGCCGCAGAGCGCGAAGTCGCCGCCGTCATCGGGGGCCAGCTGCTGCCACCCGCCCGCGACACCCACCACGATCGTGGGCGCGACCGAGGGCTCGACACCGGAGGCGCAGTATCCGCCCGCCTCGCCGAGTACCGGCGTGAAGGTGAGCTGCGTGGACGCCCGGCCGCCGACCGCGAGTTGCACCGGCGTCGCCGTGCCCTGGGCCATGACACCGAGGGGTTTGTTCTTCTGCGGCGAGCCGAGACCCGCAAGGGCCACCGTGGGGAAGCCCTTCAGCATGCACGGCTCGGGACCCTCGTTGACGACCGTGACCTTGACCTGCACGGACCCAATCCGGTGCGCGCTGTTCGCGACGAGTTGGCTGTGGGTGCAGGGAGCGGGCGGAGCCTTCCGGAATGCGGCCGCCTCCGCCGCTGCCGCCGACCCGGCGCCCACCGTCAGGCCTCCGGTCATGGCACCCGCGAGCAGCATGGACGAGAGGGCGGTCACGCCGATTCTCGTGGTGCGTTTCATGGGATGTCCTTCCGCGGTCTACGGGATGCTGCGAAACCCTGGCGGCCCGGACCCGTGACGAGGCGGAACGCCGCAGTCACACGGTCACCACCAGCCCCACCCTTCCCAGGCTCGCATCAACCCCCGACCTCGGCCAGCCGGAGCGTCGACCCCGTCAGGGCCTGGGCCGAGCTTCGGAGCCACCCGAGCAGAGCGGGCATCCGCGCCGCTCGTCAGCTGTGGCGCAGTGCCGGATGGTCCGCGACCACGGTGCAGCTGCCCGGGGCGATCTCCGTGAAACCGGCGTCCCTCACCAACGGCAGGCCCGACGCGGTGAGTTCGCCCCACCGGGACGGGTCCGCCGTGCGGACGGCGAGCGGGAAGCCCGCGTCGCGCCAGGATGCGCGCTCCTCGTCCGACAGGGCCCACCAGGCGAGCTGGGCGCCGTGTCCGGCTTGGGCCATCGCCTTGCCCGCCGACATCTCCAGGTCCGGGTTGAGCCAGAGTACGGGGGCCATGGGGTCGGCTTCGATCGGCGGCTCCGGGTCGTCGAGCTCCGTGCCGGAGACCTGCAGCCGGGCCAGGTCCTTGGGCCAGCCCTCCAGCGGGACGGGTGGGAAGACACGCACCTCCGCCGACTTGCCCGTGACCGTGATCCCCGGCAGTGCCTCGGCCCGGCGCCACTCCGCGCCGCGCGCCCGCCGCACCACCTTGCGGATGCGCGCGTCCTGCCAGTCCCGGATCGCCCGGGCCCATGCGCCCTCGCCCAGCGACCGCTCGTCACTCAGGATCACGAGCACGGCCCGCGCCGCCGTCTCCAGTGCGTCCGTACGCGCCGGGGGAGCGGCGCGCTCGACGCGCACGACGAGCGGCAGCACGTACTGTGGTGCCTCGTCGCGCGCGGTGCGTTCGGAGCGGAAGGGGCTGTCCTGGCCGGATCGGCCGGCCCGGTCCTCGTGCGGGGAGTCCGCCGATGTTGCGGGGGTCTGGTCACTGCTCACGGCGTCCAGTCTGCCAGGCGGAAGATCGGGTCCTCGCGGAGGCGGGAGGCGACCGTCTCACGGCCCGTACGGTCACCCGGAGCAGGCCGTGCGCTGTGCCTCCTGCCACTCGCAGACCGGGCAGAGCGTGATCCCCTTGTACGACTCCGGGTACTCCGTGGGCTCTCGGCACAGCACGCATTCGGCGAACGGAGGCCCGCCCTCCCCTGGCACCGCCGCCGTCTCCGTGTCGCAGTAGTCGCTCATGCGTCCAGCGTACGTGCGGTGCCCGCGGCTACGACCGCCCGCCGGAAGCCCCGATCAGCTCGGAGACCTTCACGAACCGGTAGCCCTGTCCGCGCAGCTCGGGCACCACGGCTCTGATCACCTGTTCGCCCACCGGCGCCGCGCTGCCCGTGCGGTGGACGACGACCACGGAACCGGGCCGGACCCCGTCCAGCACCTGCCGCACGGCCGCGTCCGCGTCCGTCGCGGACGCGGCCCCTGCGGCCACGTCCCACTGGACCGCGGTGACACCGAGCGAAGCGATCGCGCGCAACGCCCGGTCGTCGTAACAGCCGCCCGGGAAACGGAAGTACGGCATCGGACGGGGCACGCCCGCCTTGCGGATCGCCGTGAAGGCGCGCTCCGCATCGGAGCGGATCTTCTCCGCGGGCAGGACCGGCAGCCCGTGGCAGTGGCCGGCGAAGGAGGAATGGCTGTAGGAGTGGTTGGCGACCTCGAAGAGCGGGTCCCGGCCGATCGCCCGGGCTTCCCGAGGGTTTTCGTCGGCCCATCGGCCGGTCATGAACACGGTCGCCGGTACCTTTAGGCTCCGCAGCGCCTCGATCAGCCCGGGAATGTCGACATGTCCACCCGCCGCGCCCCGCGGTCCCTCATTCGCGTCCCTGTCCACGTCGAAGGTGAGGGCGACGACCTTTTCGCGTGTCGCGGCCCTGGTGAAGACCGGCGTCGGCCCCTCCGGCCCAGGAGCGAGGGCGGGTTGCCGTGCGGCCGAGGAGGGCGGGGCCGGGGGCGGCGCCGAGAGCGGCGCGGGACGCCGCGACGTGCCCGGGGCTCCGCAGGCGGCCAGCGCCGCACCGATGACGCACAGGGTGGCGATACGTCGGACGAGAAGGATCACCGTACGAACGTAGAGGGTCAAATGATCGGATAAGTAGATGTTCTGAGCGTGCCGGGTCGTAACGGGAACGAAGTCACCCGCCCGGCTGCCGCCTCGGCCCCTGCGGGCCGGAGTGCGCCGCCTCAGGCCCGCAGGGCACCTGCTCTTCGCCTCCGTTCCTCGACACAGGTCCGTGTCTGCGGCAGCGGGTCGGCGACATCGACGACCGTCGGCTTTCCCGGAGAGACTTCGTTTTTGCCGACCGCCGGTCGGTGTACTCGACGGTCTTCCGGTTTTGCCGACAGGTGGTTGGTGTACTCGACGGCCTTTCGGTCTCGCCGACGGAGCGACCGACGGTGTCCCCTACGGATACGCCGTGAGCCGTGCGACCGGCCGTGCTACCCGTCCCAGACGCCGGCGCTGCGGCGGGCGATGAGTTCTCCGACGCGGCGTAGTGCCTCCTCGGCGGGCTGTGGCTCCAGACGCAGGGCGTCGCGCAGACGGAGCGAGACCTGATGGACCGCGGCCTGCCGGGCGCCGATGACCGCCTGTCAGGGCACCAGGGGAGCTGCCAGGCCGCCGCCCTCATTCCCCCGGGCGGCCGGGCTCCCCCCGGGGGGGAGGGGCTCTACTGTTCGTGGGGCCGCGGTGAGCCCTGGGGGGTGTGGTGGGCCCACAGCTCGGGAGGGATCTCACGGTCAGGCAGGGGTGACGCCTCGGGCGCGGGCACCTGCTCGATGAGCCGGTCGGCCACCGACCGGGTTTCCCCCAAGGGCGCCGGTGCGGCTTCCTCCAACGGCTTCGCCGTCGTCTGCGGCGTGGGCGCCCCCGCCTCTTCGGACGGTGTCACCGCGGGCGTGGCCGAGGAGGACCGGGCCCCCTCGTGGCCCCCTGCTCCCTCCTGAGGCGCCGCCCGCTCCAGGAAGCGCAGCAGCTCCACCGGGAACGGCAGGACCAGCGTGGAGTTCTTCTCGGCCGCGACCGCCACCACGGTCTGCAGCAGCCGCAGCTGGAGCGCGGCGGGTTGCTCGGACATCACCCCGGCCGCCTGCGCCAGCTTCTTCGAGGCCTGCAGCTCCGCGTCCGCGTTGATGATGCGGGCACGGCGCTCGCGGTCCGCCTCCGCCTGGCGCGCCATCGACCGTTTCATCGTGTCGGGCAGGGACACGTCCTTGATCTCGACCCGGTCTATCTGCACACCCCAGCCGATGGCCGGGCTGTCGATCATCAGCTCGAGCCCCTGGTTGAGCTTCTCCCGGTTGGAGAGCAGGTCGTCCAGGTCGCTCTTGCCGATGATCGAGCGCAGCGACGTCTGTGCCATCTGTGAGACCGCGAACCGGTAGTCCTCGACCTGGATCAGCGCGTTCGCCGCGTCGACGACCTTGAAGTAGACGACGGCGTCCACACGTACGGTGACGTTGTCCCGCGTGATGCCCTCCTGCGCGGGGATGGGCAGCGTCACGATCTGCATGTTCACCTTGTGCATCCGGTCGACCCCCGGAACGATCAAGGTGAAGCCCGGCAGCCGGGGGGACCCGAGGAGCCGACCGAAGCGGAAGACCACGCCGCGCTCGTACTGCTTGATGATCCGCGCAGCCGCAGCGAGGCTCACGAGTCCGACGGCGCCCGCCGCCACCAAGGCACCCACCAGCTCCTGGATCATGACGACCTCCTTGTCGAGAGGTCCGGTATGTCTGCACTTGCCACCATAATTCCGCCCGAGCCCGCGAGGCGAGGGTCCGCCGGTGCGGACCGGGAGACCTGCGCATCGCGGTCGGGCCGAGCGGCTGCGCGCCGTCAGCGGCCGGGACGTCACCCGCACCGGTTCCGTCCCGGCCGTGCTGTGCCGCTCCGCCCGGTTCTCCAGGCTCCTACGGCAGGCGTGGTCGAGGTGGTGCGGTCCGGACAGGTCCAGTGCGACCGGCCGGGTGTGGGGAGCGCCTCCAGGCTGTCGAGGATCTTCGGCAGCCGCAGGAACGTCGGGTTCTGCTAGGCCTCGACGAGACCCTTCGCGTCCCGGGCGAGTGCCGTGAGACGGGAGATCGCGCGGAAGTACTTCTTGCGGTAGCCGCCCTTCAGCATCTCCTCGCTGAACAGCTTGTCGAACGGCACTCCGGAGGCGAGCACCGGCACCTCGCGGTCGTAGAGCCGGTCCGCGAGCACCACGAGCCGCAGGGCGGTGGACTGGTCCGGCACCGGACCGACGTCGGTCAGGCAGACCGCCCTGATGCCGTCGGTCAGCGCGCCGTACCGGCTGGGATGCACGCGCGCGAGGTGTTCCAGCAGGTGCGGGAAGTGGTCGAGCGAGGTGCCGGGGGTGGCGTACGCCGCCTTCGTCACCTGCTCGTCGCTGTACGGCGCCGGCGCCTCGGGCAGGCCGCGGTGGCGGTAGTCCTCGCCATCGATGCGCAGGGTGCGGAAGTGGGCGGACAGGCCCTGGATCTCGCGCAGGAAGTCCGCGGCGGCGAAGCGGCCCTCGCCGAGCTTGCCGGGCAGTGTGTTGGAAGTGGCCGCGAGGGCGACACCCGCGTCGACGAGCTTGCCGAGCAGGGTGGAGACGAGGACGGTGTCGCCCGGGTCGTCGAGCTCGAACTCGTCGATGCACAGCAGACGGTGGCCGGAGAGCGTCTGGACCGTCTGCTGGAAGCCCAGCGCGCCGACCAGGTTCGTCAGCTCCACAAAGGTGCCGAAGGCCTTGAGCGCGGGCGCGGCCGGGGTCGCGTGCCACAGGGAGGCGAGCAGGTGGGTCTTGCCGACGCCGTACCCGCCGTCGAGGTAGACGCCGCGGGGACCGGGGGGCGTCTTGGGCGCCTTCGGCTTCCCGAAACCGAAGAGAGAGCGCCTGGCGGTCACCGCGTGCGCGCCCCCGAGCCCCCCGGTGAAGCCTTCGAGTACGCGGACGGCCTCGCTCTGGCTGGGCTGGTTCGGGTCCGGGATGTACGTCGCGAAGCGGACCGAGTCGAAGCGCGGGGGCGGCACCATCTCGGCGACGAGGCGGTCGGCGGGGACATACGGCTCGCGGGAGGACAGGGAGAGCGGAGCCGTTTCGGATATCGGCTCGATCCCGGACGCGGCTGTGGATGACGGCACGGCTCACCACCTTAAAGGCCGTGTCACACTGCATGACATGCAACGCCTGTTCCCTGTGACCGACGAGACAGTGGCCCGACCGGGTGGTACGGCGCCGGACGGTGAGGGGGCTCCCGGTGCCGGCCCGGTCCTTTCGCCCGGCGCCGTTTCCGGCGACCGCGAGTGGACGCTTCATGAGCTGGCCGCGGCGTACGCCTACCCCGAGACCGGTCCGGGCGGCCGCGAGCCCTGGCTGCGCGCCAACATGATCTCCACGCTCGACGGGGCCGCCCAGCACGACGGCCGCTCCCAGCCCATCTCCTGCCCCGCCGACATGCGGATCTTCGGCGTGCTGCGGGGGCTCGCGGACGTGGTGATCGTGGGTGCCCAGACGGTACGGCAGGAGGGATACCGCCCGGCGCGCGAGCCGGAGGCCTTCGCGGCGCTGCGGAAGGAGGCCGGGCAGGGACCCGCACCCGCGATCGCCGTGGTGAGTGCGAGTCTCGAGCTGGACTTCTCGGCGCCCCTGTTCACCTCGCCCCTGGTGCCCACGCTGGTGCTCACCGGGACCGCCGCTCCGCCGGACCGGGTGACCGCCGCCGAGAAGGCGGGCGCCCAGGTGGTGATCGCCGGGGACGGCGTGGGTGTGGACCCGGTCCGCGCAGTACGCGCCCTCGCGGACCGCGGCATGACCCGGCTGCTCGCCGAGGGCGGCCCGCGCCTGCTGGGGCAGCTGATCGCGTCCGGGGCCCTGGACGAGCTGTGCCTGACGGTCTCTCCGATGCTCACGGCGGGTGACGCGCAGCGGATCGCCGGAGGCCCCTCCGTCACGGTGCCCCGGCGGTTCGCGCTTGTGTCGCTCCTGGAGGAGGACGGGTTCCTGTTCGGCCGCTACGGCCGCGCCTAGACGAGGTGGCGCCACATGTGGGCCGGTTTGCTCCGCAGATTCCGGCATGTGATGGAATCAACCGTTCCGCTTATTTCCCGAAGGGCACACTCGATCTCGTGGTGCCCGTCCGATCGCGGGGCAGGATGGTTTCCGCAAGACCTCGGAGGCCACGCAGGAGAGGTCCTCCGGGGCCCTCAAGGACTCGAAGAGAAGAAAGGGCGCCCGTCGTGTTCACGAGCGTACTGATGATCGAGAAGGCCCTCACCTCCGCCGACGTGGAGTTCGTCACCACCCTGCACGGTGACGAGTCGGTCTCCTTCCGCGTCCTGCTGCAGCCCCGCGGCGACCAGGCGGACCGCCTGCTGCGGGCCATCGACGACATCGCGCTCGGTGAGCTGGACGAGGCGGCGCACGAACGGGACACCCCCGAGGGCAAGGATGCCGCGGCCCTGGGGCGGCAGGCCCTGGATGTCTCCCTGGCCGCCCTGCACGCGGCGGGCAGCGAGGCCGAGGGCCGGCTCATCGAGGACCATCCGCTGGACGCGCTCAGGACGCTCGTCGCGGAGGTCGACGCGGACGAGGTGATCGTGCTGACCGACCCCCACTACGTGGAGGAGTTCTTCCACCGCGACTGGGCGTCGAGAGCCCGGCACAAGGTGGGCGTGCCGGTGCTGAAGCTGTTCTCGCACAGCAAGGCGCAGTGACCGGTCGGTGTAGGTGGTGCCGTGTGGCACGCAATAGGCTGGGCCGCTGAACGCACGCCGTACCAGCACTCAGGAGACACGCATGGCACCCGGCCTCCCCACCGCCATGGACCGACCGCACTTCATCGGCATCGGCGGCGCCGGAATGTCGGGCATCGCGAAGATCCTGGCCCAGCGCGGCGCCAAGGTGGCGGGGAGCGACGCGAAGGACTCGCCCACCGCCGAGGCCCTGCGCGCGCTGGGCGCGACAGTGCACGTCGGCCATGCGGCCGAGCACCTCGCCGACGACGCCACCTGCGCCGTCGTCTCCTCTGCGATCCGGGCGGACAACCCGGAGCTGGCGCGGGCGGCGGAGCTGGGCATCCCGGTGGTCCACCGCTCGGACGCCCTGGCCAGGCTGATGGACGGCCTGCGCCCGATCGCGGTCGCCGGCACCCACGGCAAGACGACCACGACATCGATGCTGGCGGTGTCCCTGACCGAGCTGGGCCTCGCCCCGTCGTACGCGATCGGCGGCGACCTGGACGCACCCGGTTCCAACGCCCTGCACGGCGACGGTGAGATCTTCGTCGCCGAGGCCGACGAAAGCGACCGCAGCTTCCACAAGTACGCGCCCGAGGTCGCGATCGTCCTCAACGTCGAACTGGACCATCACGCGAACTACGCGTCCATGGAGGAGATCTACGAGTCCTTCCAGACCTTCGCGGGCCGGATCGTGCCCGGCGGGACGCTGGTGGTGTCGGCGGACCACGAGGGCGCGCGTGAGCTGACGCGGCGGCTGGCGGGATCGGTGCGGACGGTGACGTACGGCGAATCGGAGGATGCCGACGTCCGTATCCTCTCGGTGGTCCCGCAGGGCCTGAAGAGCGAGGTCACGGTGGACCTCGGCGGCTCCGAGCTGACCTTCACGGTGTCCGTGCCCGGCCGCCACTACGCGCACAACGCCGTGGCCGCGCTGGCGGCGGGCGTGGCGCTGGGTGTCCCGGCGGCGGAGCTGGCCCCCGCCCTGGCGGCGTACACGGGCGTGAAGCGCCGCCTCCAGCTCAAGGGCGAGGAGTCCGGCGTCCAGGTCATCGACTCCTACGCGCACCACCCGACGGAGATGACGGCGGATCTGGAGGCGATGCGAGCGGCGGCCGGCGAGGCCCGCATCCTGGTGGTCTTCCAGCCCCACCTCTTCTCCCGCACCCAGGAACTGGGCAAGGAGATGGGCGAGGCGCTCGCGCTGGCGGACGCCTCGGTCGTCCTGGACATCTACCCGGCCCGTGAGGACCCGATCCCCGGCGTGACGAGCGAGTTGATCATCGATGCGGCGCGGGCGGCGGGCGCGGACGTGCAGGCCGTCCACGACAAGGTGGAGGTCCCCGCGGTCGTGGCGGGAATGGCGAAGCCGGGCGATCTCGTTCTCACCATGGGAGCGGGTGACGTCACCGACCTCGGCCCGCAGATCCTGGAACGTCTCGCACAGAAGTGAAACAAAAGTAAGGGGCTGGCCTTCATGTCGTACGACGTCGATAAGCCGGACGAGCAGTGGCGGGCGGAGCTGACTCCGGCGGAGTATGCGGTGCTGCGCCAGGCCGGCACGGAGCCTGCCTTCGTGGGTGAGTACACCGACACCAAGACCAAGGGCGTCTACTCCTGTCGGGCCTGCGGCGCGGAACTCTTCACCTCGGGCACGAAGTTCGAGTCCCACTGCGGTTGGCCGAGCTTCTACGATGCACGCAACTCGGATGCCGTGGAACTTCTGGAAGACCGTTCCCATGGGATGGTGCGGACGGAGGTTCGTTGCGCTAGGTGTGGCTCCCACCTTGGACACCTTTTCGAGGGGGAGGGTTACGGTACGCCGACAGATCAGCGGTACTGCATCAACTCGATCTCGCTGCGGCTGACACCGGACGAGGGCTGAACGCAACCAGCTGACGCCGGATGGGATGATGCCCGCAACAGGGAGTTCTGTGCGGGCATCATCACGTTTCACCAGGCCCGGGTACGTCAAGGTGTCCGGAGATACGGCGCCGACGTCGCGGCCACCGCTTTCGTGTCCGGCGGGCACGTCGTCCCGACGTCGAAGCTTCGAGGCATCGCCGCTTGCACCTCCGTAATACGCGTCATACGGTTGCTGTGTGGCGAAGACCCGGATCACCATCAGCCTGGAGCAGACGCAGGCCGAGCGCATCAGACAGCACGCGGAGCGGTCGGGCATGGATGTCTCCGCGTACCTGGTGCATGCCGCGACCCGGCAGATGGCGGAGAGTGATGCCATAGAGGAACAGTTCGCAGGGGTGGACGCGCTGATCGTCCGGGCGGAGCGGGAAGCAGTCGACCTTCCCGAAGAGCCCGCTGCGGCGTCGGTGGAGCTGACGGAGCAGGAGCGCCGCGAGGTCGAGGAGGCCCTCGGGCTCGTTCACGGCCGGGACCAGCAGGGCCGGCGGCCGGGGCATGCCGCGTGAGCGCTCGAGTGCCGGTCTATGACACCGGCATGCTCATCGCGCTCGCCGATCGCAAGGCGAAGGCGATGGCGCTCCATGAAGGACTGCGGTCGGCCCCGCACCGAGCGCTGGTGCTCGGCCCGGTTCTTGCCCAGGTGTGGCGCCCCCGTCCGGCGCTGGTGTACTCCCTGTCCGGGGCGCTCAAGGACTGCACCGTCCCTCAGGCCCGTACGTCCGAGCCGCCGATGCGGGAGACGAAGGCGGGCCGTCCGGAGTGTCTGGCCTGTGTCACGGGCCCGGACCTGGTCGACTGGCGGCGCATCGGCACTGCGCTGGGGCAGGCGGTCCTCCCGGCGAAGAAGCGGCCGGACGCGGTCGACGCCTGGGTGGCCCTCGCCGCGGTCCGGCACGGCAGCGCGGTCATCTTCACCAGTGACCCGGAGGACATCCGCGCGTACCTGGCGGTGTTGGCTCCGCCGGACGTGCATGTGGTTGCCGTCTGACGATGGCTTGCCGCATGAGGTCGGTGCGCTTCAGGGCGATCGATGGGGCTCATGGGATTGAAGGGTGTGCAGCTGGCCGAGCTTCTACGATGCACGCAACTCGGATGCGGTGGAACTGGTGGCCGATCATTCACACGGGATGGTGCGGACGGAGGTGCGGTGCGCCCGGTGCGGATCGCACCTCGGGCATGTGTTCGAGGGGGAGGATTCAACGCCCACTGACCGGCGGTACTGCATCAACACGATCTCGCTGAGGCTGGTGTCGACAGTCGTCGGCGGACTGAGGGCGGGCCTGTACGCAGGAGCCCGTTGGCGGTGTGGCTTCGCGGAGACGGGTTGATCACGGAGCGGCTTCGTAAGGCAGCATGAGTTCGTGCAGAGCCCTCCTTGCGGTCCCTTCACCTGGGCGGATTACCAGGTCGGCCACGCCGGAAGTGCCGGCGGGCCGGCAGAGGTCTGCCATGTCCCCCACCGTCCATCATGTCCCGCCACGCCACCGGGCACTCAACGTCCCGTGGTACGCGGTGCGTTCCGGTCCGCTGACCGGTCACACCCTCACCACGCTCCGGTACTCCACCGCCACCGGCGCGGCAGGTGGCAACGTCGCCCGCTTCCCACGCGGTGGCATCCGCCAGGTTCCCCAGCCAGTCGAGCAGGGTGGCGCGGACGTGGTCGACGCGCGGATCAGGCAGTACCGCGGTGACGAAGAGCGCTGCCGGAGCCGTTGCCGAGTAGACCGTGTCCTGGTGGTTGACCAGGCCCTGCCCTGTCGCACATAAGGTGCGTGCTTTGCACGGGAGCCAGTGCCGCAGCGATGCGGGTCAGGGCGGCCGATGGCCGGGCCCCGGCGTGGCGGAGCGCGTAGTCGCCGGTGCTGACGAGGGCGCCGTCCTCGGTGCGGGACCAGTCGGTGCGGGTCCAGTAGCCCTGCGTCTCGAGGAAGGCGGCGGCGAGACGCTCGGGGTCGGCGACCTGAGTCCGGGCGGCGAGGGCGGCGACGACACGAGGAGTGGCGTCGGCGGGGAGGGCAGCGTCGCCGAGGGCGGGGAGCAGGAGGAGCAGACGAGCGTCGGGGTCGTCGGTGCTGCCGCCCGGGAGACCGTTGTCCACGGCGCCGATCAGTTCGGGCCAGGAAAGGCCGGGGCCGCGGAAGTGGCCTTCGTCCGCTGTGATCAGTTCGGCTTCCTTCCAGGCGGGATGGTGGACCAGGTAGTCGACGCCTTCGTCCTCCTCGAACGCGCGGTAGACGACGTGGAGGCGGTGGCCGTCGGCGAGCGGGACGGTGAAGACCGGCCATTCGGGGCCGGCGAGCAGACTGTTGAACAGCGTCGCGGCCTCCGAGTCGTCCTCGCCGTGGAGGAGTTCTTCGGCGAGTTCGTCCTGGGCGTAGCTGTGGAGGTGGCCCTCCCAGAAGACCGGGTCGTTGAGCAACTCGGGGCGATGGGTGTACGGCCCACCCTCGTAGCCCGGTATGTCGATTGGCATGCGCTCATGATGCCAAGGTGCGGAGGGGGCGCCGAGAGGTGGGTGAGCACGCCCGAGGGGAAGCGTGGATCGAGAAGATGCTGCGGTTGGCCGTCCTTCTACGACCCGAAGGACAGCGACGCGGTGGAACTGCTGGAGGACCGCTCGCACGGGATGGTCCGCACCGAGGTGCGCTGCGCCCGCTGCGGATCGCACCTGGGGCACGTCTTCGAAGGCGAGGGCTATGCGACACCGACCGACCAGCGGTACTGCATCAACAGCATCTCGCTGCGGCTGACGCCCGACGAGGGCTGAGCAGGCACCAAGGCCCCCTCGGCTCCCCCGGAGCCGAGGGGGCCTTCGCACGGGTGCGGCACGCGGCGCCGGCAGCCCGCCGTGATCAACCCTATCTGAAGGGCTGTCTCGCCGTGGACTCGCTCTGGCTCCACAAGTCCAACGGCAACGGCAACGGCGGCGGCATCGCGCCGGTGCGCACCGGCCCCGCGGTCGTGATCAGGGCGAATGTCGCATCGGTGGCGAAGCTCGCCGCCGACGGCACGCGCTGAGCGGACACTTCGCAGCGGGATGTCGCCGGCGATTCCTCGGCTTCCGGTGCGTCGGGTCACATGTGCGGATAGCATCCTGCGCACGCCCTGTGCCGCACCGGACACGCAGTCACTCCTCGCGCTCGTCCCCCGCCCCCCGTTCCCTGGCTCGCTCTAGGACGACGATGTCTCGACGGACACCGACAGCTCTCCGGCGCAGTCTCGCCTCCATACGTCTCTCCCTGGTCCTCCTGGCGCTGGTCCCCAGTGGCACCCCCGCCGCCAAATGGGGCGTGACGACGACTCAGATGCCGTCGGAGGGGCTGCGATTACGCGCCCGGACGGGGCTGGGCAGGCCGACCGGCGCATGGGGACGGCCCCGGTGAACACATCCGTCCCTTCGGCTCCGCCCGCCGACCGCTCGTGAAGGACACCGACATGACGCCCCCCATCCCCGCCGCGCACACCCAGCTCGACCAGTTGCTGACCGGACTCGTGGACCGGGTCGCCGACGTCAGCCACGCCGTGGTGCTCTCCGAGGACGGACTGGTCGTCAGCAAGTCCATGGGCTTTCCGCGCGACGACGCCGAACGGCTGGCAGCGACGGCGTCCGGTCTGATGAGCCTCGGCAAGGGAGTTAGCCTCGACTTCGGAGGCGGCCCGGTGCGACAGGCGCTCATCGAACTGGCCCGCAGCTTTCTCATCCTCACCTCGGCCGGACCCGGTGTCCATCTCGTCGTCCTCACCGGCCCGGGCGCCGATATCGGTGTGGTGGCGTACGAGATGAACATGCTGGTGAAGAAGATCGGCGAGCACTTGAGCGCGGCACCACCTGCGGACGTCGCCGGCTCCGACAGCGGCGAGTGAGGTGAGCGTAGGCGATTGCTGTGCGATGCGCGGGAGCGCACATCGTGCAGGGACGTTCTGCTCGCCCCGAACGAACAAGCACCAGGAGTCCCCGGAACTTCGGGCACGTCACCCGCCATGATGCCGCAACACTCGGCGTCTACACTCTCCCGGAAACGGCCCTCGCGACATCGGCCGGGACATCGTCGCTCCTGCCACACCCGAAGGGTATTCGGCGCTTTGATACGGATAGATTCAGTCACCAAGCGGTACCCGGACGGCACGGTGGCGGTCGACCGGTTGTCGTTGGAGATACCTGACCGCTCGATCACCGTCCTCGTCGGTCCCTCGGGCTGCGGCAAGACGACGACCCTGCGCATGATCAACCGGATGATCGAGCCGAGCGAGGGCACGATCAGTCTCGACGGAGTCGACATCAGCCGGCAGCCGGTGAACTCACTGCGCAGGTCGATGGGTTACGTCATCCAGAACGCGGGGCTCTTCCAGCACCGCACCGTCGTCGACAACATCGCGACCGTGCCCCGGCTGCTCGGCTGGAGCAAGGACCGGGCCCGGGCGCGGGCTCGGGAGCTGATGGAACGGGTCGGTCTGGACGCCTCGTTCGCCAAGCGCTACCCGTACCAGCTCTCCGGCGGACAGCAGCAGCGTGTCGGCGTCGCGCGGGCGCTCGCCGCGGATCCACCCGTGCTGCTCATGGACGAGCCTTTCTCCGCCGTCGACCCGATCGTGCGCAAGGGTCTGCAGGAGGAGCTCCTGCGCATCCAGGAGGAGTTGGGAAAGACCATCGTCTTCGTCACCCACGACATCGACGAGGCGATCCGGCTCGGCACGATGGTCGCCGTCATGCGGACCGGCGGCAGGCTCGCCCAGTTCGCGCCGCCGGCCGAGCTTCTGTCGTCCCCGGCCGACCCGTTCGTGGAGGACTTCCTCGGCGCGGACCGCGGTATCCGGCGGCTTTCCTTCTTCACCTCCGAGGCGCTCGAGCTGAAGAAGACCCCGATCGTCGCCGTCGACTCCTCCGCCGAGCAGATCGCCTCCCGCGGAGGGACCGACGTTCCGTACCTGCTCGTCACCGATCTCGAGGGCAGGCCGCTCGGCTGGAGCGAGCCCGAGGACCTGGTCGCCGGGCGGATCGAGGCCGACCGACTGCTCACGTACGGGCGGCCGTTCGTGTACGGCAAGGACTCGCTGCGGGCCGCACTCGACTGCGCAGTGCTCTCGCCGGCCGGCTGGGCCGTGGCCGTGGACGGCGACGGCCGGGTCGTCGGGGTCGTGTCGCAGCAGACGATCGGTGAGGCGATCCGCGACGCCCACGCGGCGGATCAGCGGGACGAGAAGGTCGCCGGATGAGCGGGTTCTTCGACATTCCGAGCGACCTGCAGCACAGCTGGCTCGGTCTGATCGGCCTGCATCTTCGGGAGGCCCTGCTGCCGGTTCTGGCGGGTCTGCTCGTCTCCCTGCCGGTTGCCCAACTGTGCGTACGGTTCCGCTGGCTGTACCCGCCCGTGCTGGGCGTGACGACCGTGCTGTACGCCATTCCGTCGCTGGCCTTCTTCGTCGTCCTCATCGACTACACCGGCCAGACCGAACTCACTGTGATGATCCCGCTGGCGGTGTACAGCCTGGTGGTGCTCGTCCCGGCGATCGTGGACGGCGTCCGCTCGGTCCCGCCGGAGACACTGGCCGCGGCCACGGCCATGGGCTTCGGACCCGTACGCCGCTACCTCCAGGTGCAGTTGCCGATCGCCGTCCCCGCGATCATCGCCGGACTGCGCGTGGCCACCGTGTCCAGCATCAGCCTGGTCAGCGTCGGCATGCTGATCGGCAACCAGGGCGCGCTGGGGAACCTCCTCAACGACGCGAACATCTACCACCGGCCCGAACTCGCCTGGAACTCCGTGATCACCACGGCCGTCCTCGCGATCCTGGCCGATGCCGCGCTGGTCCTCGTACGCCTGCTGCTGACCCCCTGGATGCCGAGCGGCACGCGCCGCCGGAAGCGCCGGCCCGCCGCGGCCGGGCCGGACGAGGCCGTGCCCGCCCTGGAGGACGCCCGGTGAACGTACTCAACTTCGTCCACGCCTTCTTCAGCGACAGTGCCCACTGGCACGGCTACGACGGCATCCCCTACCGGGTCTGGGAGCACATCCAGTACACGCTGGAGGCGCTCGCCGTCGCGGCCGCGATCGGCCTGCCGATCGGTCTGGTCACCGGCCACTACGGGCGTGGCGGCAACGTCCTGTCCCTGATCGCCACCGCCGGCCGGGCCCTGCCCAGTTTCGGTCTGCTGGTGCTGATGTTCATCCTGCTCGGGTTCGGCCTGCTGCCGGTGATGATCCCGCTGGTCGTGCTCGCCATCCCGCCGATCCTCGTCACCACCTACGAGGCGGTCCGTTCCGTCGACCCCTCCCCGGTGGACGCCGCCCGGGGCATGGGCATGCAGGAGTCACGGATCCTGTTCCGGGTGGAGTTCCCGGTCGCGCTCCCGCTGATCCTCAGCGGACTGCGCTCGGCGGCCATCCAGATCGTCTCGACCGCCACCATCGCCGCCTACATCAGTCTCGGCGGCCTCGGCCGTTACATCATCGACGGTCTCTACCAGAGGAACTACGAGAAGGTGGTGGGCGGCGCCACGCTGGTCGCCGTGATGGCGCTCGCGACGCTCGCGGTGTTCTGGGCGGTTGCGCGGTTCACGGTCTCTCCCGGGGTACGCAGAAGCGCCTGACGGACGCCGGCGGGCCCGGGGGAGTCCCGGGCCCTCCGGCGTCCGTGCGCGGGTCTCATCCCTCGCTGCGCGCCAGCGCGAGCTCCAGCACCACGAGCAGCGCGTCCCGCACCGAGCCGCGCTCCCGGGCGTCGAAGACGACGACCGGGATGTGCTCGGAGACGTCCAGCGCCCAGCGCACCTCGTTCACGTCGTACTCCACCTTGCCGTCGAAGGCGTTGAGGGCGACCGCGAACGGGATGTCCTTGTGCTCGAAGTAGTCCACGGCCGCGTAGCAGTCGTCGAGGCGCCGGGTGTCGACGATGACGAGCCCGCCGACCGCGCCCTCCACGATGTCGTCCCACATGAAGCCGAAACGGTCCTGCCCCGGAGTACCGAACAGGTACAGCTTCAGGGTCGGGTCGATGGTGATGCAGCCGAAGTCCATCGCGACCGTGGTCGTGGTCTTGCCCGGGGTGTGGGTGAGGTCGTCCACCCCGGCCGCGACCTCGGTGATGGCCGCCTCGGTGGTGAGCGGCTCGATCTCGGAGATCGAGCCGACGGCGGTGGTCTTGCCCACCCCGAAGCCGCCCGCGATCACCATCTTGACCGGCAGCGGCGGTCGTACGGGTGTCTGCGTTGCCGCGCCCGGGGTCCCCCCTGCTCGCGCGGAGCCGTGAGCGCGGGGCAGGGCGGCCGGTTCAGTCGGTGTCACGGAGTACCCCCCGGGAGTCGGGGACGGCGCGGAGGCCGTCGATAACCCTTCGCAGGACGGACGCGTCGCGCGTGACGTCGATGTGTGGCACGTACACCGTCAACTGCCCGGCGGCGCGCAGGTCCTCGGCGAGTACCCGGACCACGTTCAGGTGCAGCCGCAGCCGGGCCGCGATCTCCGCGATGGACTGCGGCTGCCTGCATGCGGCAACGATGTCGTGCTGCTCGAACGAGAGCCGGTCGAGCGCCTCGAGGCCCTCGGCGGTGGCCACCACCTGGGTCTCGACGGGGACCGGCCGGCTGGACGCCGTGGGCGCCACCCGGCCGGCGGTGACCAGGAACGGCCGTACGGCGGCGACGGGACCGAACGGGTCCACCGGGAAACCGTCCTCGTCGGCACCGCGCGGAGTGCGGCCGTCCGCCATGGGTGCTACGTCCTTCCTCGACCGGGCGGTGGCCGGTCACCCCGTCGAGGCGGTGCCGACGCTGTTCTTCAGCTCCAGCACGAGCTGGGGGCTGAGGGCGGCGCCGGCCCGGTTGGCGAACAGGGTCATCTCATAGGCGACGTTGCCCAGCTTGGCCTCCTTGTCGGTGACTACGCCGAGCACGGCGCCGCTGCCGATGGCGGAGACGAGGACGTGACCGCCCTCCAGGTCGATGATGACCTTGTTGAGGGAGCCCAGTCCGTAGTTGCCGGACGCGCCGGAGGCGAGGCTGGTGATGCCGGAGACGATTGCGGCCAGTCGTTCCGAGTCGGCGCTCTCGCGCAGCTCGGAGACGGCGATGAGCAGCCCGTCGGAGGAGACGGCGATGGCGTCGACGACGCCCGCGGTCTCGGTCGCGAAACGGTTGAGCAGCCAGGTGAAGTCGGCTGCGGCGGCCTGCAGGTCGGCCGGTGTGGTGCCGGTGGCCGGAATGTCACCTGTCGACGTACTCACTGCTCCGCTCCTTTCGGGAGGTGGTCCTGGTCGAGCCTGTCGTGGGGGGCGGTTCGGGTGGTGCTGTCGCGGTGGGCACGTTCCACCGCAGCCTCGAACTCCTCGAGTGCGGAGCGGACTTCTTCCGCGTCGGCGGGCCGGGGGGCCCGCGGTGCCGTCTGCCGTCCGGCCTCGGCGGTGGTGCGCAGCGTTGCGCCCCGTACGCGACGGCGCAGGGGCCTCACCCCGCTGTGGGCGTCTCCGTCGGGCGCGGACTGCCCGGTGCGGGCACCGGGAGCCTCCTCCGTGCGGGGGCGGGGGAGGAGCGGGACGTCCTCGGTACGATCATGGACTTCCCCGGCGGCCTCCTCCCCGGCCTTGTCCGGCTCACGGCGCGGGACGCGCCGGGGCAGGGAGCCGGGCCGGGCCTCGGAGGTGCCGGGCACGGGTGACGGGGACTCGCCCGGGGTGGAGGCGGGTGCGACGGCCGGTGCGGCCTCGGCGCCGACGACCGCCGACGGCACCGGTCCGGAAGGGGCGGCCGTGGATACCGCCGCGGCGGCGACGGGTCCCTGCTCCGTCCCGTCCACCGGGCTCATCGTCAGCAGCAGCGACGAGGGGAGCTCCACCGTCGCCGTGACACCCCCGCCGGGCGTACGGGAGAGCACGACCGTGATCTCCCAGCGGCGGGCCAGCGTGCCGACCACGAACAGACCGAGCACCTTCGTCGGTACGACGTCCAGGCGTTCGCGCCGGATCAGCCGGGCGTTCTCGTCCGCGAGCCGCTCGGCGCTCATGCCCAGGCCGTGGTCGGCGACCTCGATCACCGCCCCCTCGCCGCCCGTGCGCACCGTCACCTCGACGGGGCTGCCCGCGGGCGAGAACGAGACCGCGTTCTCGAGGAGTTCGGCGACCATCAGCGTCAGGTCGCCGATGATGTCGGGTTCCACCATGATCTCGGTCTCGGCGCGCAGCCGGACCCGCTGGAAACCCTCGATCTGGCCGAGTGCGGCGCGTACGACGTTGGTGAGCGCGGTGGGACCGGCGTCCAGGACGGTCTCGCGGATGCCGGCGAGCAGCATCAGGCTGTCCGCGTTGCGCCGCAGGCGCACGGCGATGTGGTCGATGGAGTAGAGGCGTTCGAGGAGCGCGGGGTCGGTCTCGCCCCGCTCCACCGCGTCGATCAGGACCAGCTGACGTGTGGTCAGATTGCTCACCCGGCGTCCGACGTTGCCGAACATCTCGGCCACGTTGCGGCGGCTGAGCACCTGGCGCTCCAGCAGTGCGGCCGCGGTGGTCTGCACCTGGTTGAAGGCCTTGGCGAGTTCACCGATCTCGTCGCGAGCGGAGACGGGAATCTCACGCAGCCGCGGCGGGCCGTCGTCCTCGGCGTCGTCGTCGGCCACCCGGGAGAGTTCTCGCCCGGCGGCCTCCGCCACCTGCTGGGCGGCGCCGGTGAGCGCCAGCACCGGCCGGACCACTGAACGGCGCACCAGCACGGAGAGGGCGATCCAGCCGACGAAGCTGATCAGCGCGAGGTTCAGCAGCAGCCCGGCCCGCCACTGGGCCGTGGCGGAGGCGGCGTCGGCCTGGTCGGCGATCTGGTCGATGAGCGAGGTGGTGATCGTCAGCCGGTTGTCGGCCTGCTTCGGGTAGGCGGGGTAGCCGCTCAGAGCGTCCGTGAACGTGCGGCGGATGTCGGCCGGAGTGTTCATCTGCAGCCCGCTGGGATCGATCTGCAGCTCGGCGTACGCCTGGGCGATCTCCCGCTGCGCCGTGTTGTGTTCGATCCCGGCGAGCTCGTCGGCCTGCTCGGCGTTGGCGAACCGGGCGAAGCGGTCGGCCTGGTAGGTGTACAGCTCATAGGAGCCGACCGCGCCCGTGAACTCGATGAGCGCGTTGGTGTCTCCGGTCGTCGCCGAGAAGACGCCGGTCTCGAACGCGCCGTGCGCGGCGTCGGCGCGCAGCAGCGAGTCGAGCAGGTTGCCGGTGAAGGTGGAGGCGAGTTCCGCGTTGCGGTCGAGACCGAGACCGTCGATCAGGCCCTTCGCGGCGTTGGTGTAGGCGGGGTCGATGTTGTCGGCGGGCAGGTATCCCTGCTCGATGGTGTCGCGCAGGCCGGCCAGGCCCTCGACCTCCCTCAGCGCCTGGTCCTCCGTGTCCGGCAGCCGGTCCCCGAAGGCGGCGCGTACCGTTTCGACCTGGGCGTCGACCGCGTCCTGCGCCGCACGATAGGCGGACGGCGAGGGCTTCGCCCCGCCCACGGCCGCCTCGTACCGCACGGAGAGCAGGATGGCCTGCTGGTGTTCGGCCTCCACGCGGCCGACGAGCCGTGCCACCTGGGTGCTGTCCCGGACGAGTCGGGCCGCCGACTCCGCTCTGCTCGACTGCCGCACCAGGTCGGTGATGAGATAGGCGAGCAGCACGGCGACCACGGCGAGCGGCACCCCGACGAGGACGTTGAGCTTGCGCCGGAACGGCCACCGGTCGGCGAAGCCGCGTAGGCCACCCCGTGGCGGCGGCGTCGGCGCCGGCCGGACCGACGCGTCCACCTCGTTCGTGGACACCAAGCCTCCTTCGAAGGCGTCTTCGGGCGCGCGAGGATCTCACGAGACCGTGATCGATCGATTGGGGTCATCAGCGGAACCGACCGAGGCCGGCGCAGAACGGTGCAAGGCGGTCCGGAACGCCGTTGTCGGTCCGCACTGCTGCCCGTCGTCAACTTCCCGGAGACTACCGCCTCTTCGGGCGCCGAATCCGATCGCCCTACGTCAAGAATCCATTACAACGAACGCGTGGTTCCGCCTCGGACGGCCCGTCGCTTCTTCACAATCCGACCTTCGCAACAAGCGGTGCATCGAGGCCAATCGGTGACCCGAATTCTCTTGACTGAGCGAGAACGAGCTGGATTGGATCAGTGGAGTGTGGTGCCGTACCCGCACAGCTGCGCCATGCCCTGCCCCATCCCCCGAGCCCGGAACGGGAATCGTGACTTCTACCGCGAACACCAGCACGTCCAGCAGGAGACTCCCCGGCGTGGCCGCTGTCGCGCTCGCCGCCACGGCGGCACTGCTCGCGGGGTGTTCCTCGTCCTCCGACAGCAAGTCCGACAACCCGCTCTCGGGGGACAAGGCCGGCGACGGCACCGTGGTCGTCGGCTCCAACAACTTCGCCGAGAGCATCCTGATCGCCGACATTTACGGCGAGGCCCTGAAGGCCAAGGGCATCAAGGTCACCTACAAGCCCAACATCGGCAGCCGCGAGACCACTTACGGCCTGCTGAAGAACGGCTCCATCACGGTCCTGCCAGAGTACAACGGCGCGCTGCTGGCCTACCTCGACAAGGAGGCCGCCCCGACGACGGCCGACGCCACGACGGCCGCCATCGAGGCCAAGCTCGACTCGAAGCTGACGCTCCTCGACCCGGCGCCCGCGCAGGACAAGGACTCGGTCACCGTCAACGCGGCCACCGCGAAGAAGTACAACCTCACCGACAAGTCCAGCATCGCGGACCTCAAGGACATCGCCAAGGACCTGGTGATCGGTGGCTCCCCGGAGTTCCAGACCCGGCAGCAGGGTCTGGAGGGGCTGAAGAAGGTCTACGGTCTCGAGTTCAAGTCCTTCAAGGCACTGGACGCGGGCGGTCCACTCACCCAGGCGGCGCTGAAGAAGAACACCGTGCAGGTCGCGGACATCTTCAGCACGGACCCCACCATCTCCAAGGAGAAGTTCGTCGCCCTCCAGGACCCGGAGAACCTCTTCGGGTTCGAGAACGTGCAGCCGCTCGTCTACAAGTCGGGGCTGCCCCAGGAGGGTGTCGACGCGCTCAACGCGGTCTCGGCCAAGCTGGACACCGTGTCCCTGCTGGACCTGGACACCCAGGTGCAGCTCGAGAACAAGGACCCGCTCGACGTCGCCAAGGCCTGGCTGAAGTCCGTCGGCCTGGGCTGACGTCCGAGCCGAGCACGCCACGAACGGCCGCGCCCCGTCGTGGGGCGCGGCCGAGGGCGCCGGGCTGTGCATCGCCCGGCGCCGCCGCGTGGGCGCACCCGGCCGGGCACGGACCCGGCGGACGCCACCCCTACGGTGCGAACGCGGGATTCACGGCGCCCGGGCGATGGCCCCGTACATTGCCATGTCCTCGTCCCGGATTCCCTGCTCCCCGGTACCGTCCGGACGCCACGTGTGCGCCTGGACCACTTCGGCCCGACCAGTTTCCGGGCCCTCGAAGAACTCGTACGCCTCGTCGACGGTCCCCAACCGCATCGGAACGCCGAGGCGTTCAGGATCGCAGCTCCTCCAGCCGGCGACCGAGGATCATGCGCGGCACGGAAGGGGTGCCACCCCGGTCGGTCTCCGCGGTCACGCGCACCCCCTCACCCGGGATGCAGGGTCGCAGCCGGTCACGATCATCCGCCGACCGGAGCAGCATGCACCTCTCGAATTGCAATTTTCAACTTGCCTGTTGCGAGGCGTTGTTGACAGGTGCCACAGTGTTCGTATCGCCGGTAGCCGGTGAACGAGGGTGATGAGCAGTCAAGTTGGGGGAGACGGGCTCTGGCTCGGTGGACCCGGAACGTGGTGCACAGAGCGCGCATCACGGCGTCCGGCGGTGGGCACCGGCCAGGGTGCCTCGGCAGACGAAAGGCGAACGGCGATGGTTCCGGCCTCCCTCCCCCAGCCCTTGGGCCGCCTCCCAGGGGATGCGTCACCTCACAGATCCGATGTCTTCGGCTTCCCTGCCGTCCCGGCCGCGGTGGGCCTGGTCCGCAGGAACGTGCGTGAACTGCTAGTGCGCTGGGGCGCTGGCGGGGGGACCGTTGACAACGCTGTCATCGTCACCTGCGAACTCGTCACCAATGCGGTCGTGCACACCGCCAGCGAACGGATCGTCTGCCGGGTGCACACCGACGGCCGGCTGCTGCACATCGAGGTCCTGGACGAGAACCACGGCGAGACCCGGCCGGCCAGATGCCGGCCCGGCCCGGACGACCAGAGCGGCCGCGGGCTGCTCCTGGTCGACGTGCTGTGCAGTGACTGGGGCGTACGGGACGCGCAGAGCGGTTTCGGTCGCGTCGTCTGGGCCGAACTGACACCGGAACCCGGCGAAGCCGCTGCGACCGGCTCGCCCGGCTGCCCGCACCTCAGGCCCGTCCCCCACCCGGCCGAAGGATCCCCACAGCATGGAACGACTGCGCGCCGCTGACCCGCCCCCGCACCCGTCCGCCTTCGTGCTGTCCCGGCCCGCCGTCCGCCTGGCCCTCCCGCACGAGCTGACCGCCGCTCTCGGGTACGACGCCGTGGGCACCCCGAGACAGCACGGCGAACGGATCATGGCGTCGCTGCCTCGCGCCGGCTGTGTCTTCGCCGACGACCTGCGTTGGTGGTGGATCGTCCCCGCGGGCTCCGACATCGGTGTCACCTGGCCGACCACGACGAGCTACGCGATCGGCGCGTATCTGGGGCCCGCCGTCCCTGAGACATACGCGGGCCGGGCCGACCTCTCCTGGAGCGGTCCCCGTCCCGACCGTCCTGTGCTGATCCACCACCCGGCCGGTGACTCTCCGTACACGCCGCCCATCCCGTTGTACTTCCTCGTCTGCCGCCTGGCCGGCAGCGCCCCGCACTGGTCTCCGGACCCCGGTGCCTGAGGCGGTTCCGGGTCTCAGGAGCCTCGGCCGGTCCTCCTCCGGATGACGCCCGGCGTTCGGTGGCGCATCCTTGCTAAGGCGCGATCGGGGTACCCGGAGGCCCTGAGCGAACGAGGGAGGAGGTGCCCGGCATCTCCCCCCGGGAACCGGGCGGTGTGGTCATGGTCAAGCACGAGGCACGCGGCACGGGAGGAGTGTCCAGTGACTCGGTTTTCGGGGTGCCGTGCTGGGTCAGCCTGAGTACCCGCGACCTCGAGGCCGCGGAGAACTTCTACCGGGCGGTGTTCGGCTGGCAGTGGCGGCCCAACAGCCTGGGGGACCGGTTCCGGGTGGCGCTGGCGGACGGAGTGCCCGTCGCCGGGATCGCCGCCATCGCCTCGATGTGGCAGATGGCCGTCGCCTGGACCCCGTACTTCGCGGTGCCCAGCGCCGACGTGGCAGCGGCCCGGTGCCGGGAGCGGGGCGGCACGACGGCCGTCGGCCCCCTCGCGCTCCCGCCCGGCCGGGCGGCCCTGCTCGCCGACCGGGACGGGGCCACCTTCGGAGTCTGGGAGGGTCCGCTCATCACGGGCTGGGAGGAATGGCGCGAGGCCGCCCCCACCTTCATACGGCTGCACACCCGTAACGCCTTCGACTCCGCGATCTTCTACGGGGAGGTCCTCGAGTGGGCCTCCGCGGGCAAGGGCGGCTGCGAGGTGCACTACGACGGCGACGAGGTCGTCCTGCGCAGCGACGGGACGGTGGTGGCCCGCATCCACTCCGGAGCGCTGGAGGCGGCGCCCGACCCCACGATCCGCCCGCACTGGCAGGTCCACTTCGTGGTTCCCGACGTCGACGCATGTGTCCGGGCCGCCCGCGCCGAGGGCGGCTCCGCCCTGCAGTGGCAGGAGGGTGCCGAGGAGGCGCTGCTGGCCGACCCGGACGGTGCGCGCTTCACCGTGTCCGTCAAGCGGCAACCCTGAGCCGAGGACCCGCGGCGCCGGCCCGGCCGGGCTGCCGTGGGTCCCGCACGCGTCCGTCGTGACGGGGGCGGGTACGGGGAGACAGGTCAGGACGCGGCGGAGCCGACGGTGGGGGAGCGCGGGCCACGGTGATGCCGGCCGTGGTGGCGTAGTTGGTCTGCCGCAGCCGGGCGATGTGCACGGTGTCCGCCTGCCGGCTGAAGACGCGCTTGTTGCCGTTCACCAAGTCCTCCGGCTCGTCGCTGTGCTTCGGCAACGGCTACTTCACGCCGAAGTACGCCCCGGTCACCAACAGCGGCCGGCCGGACAGCCCGGCGGTCTTTGTCAGCTGACGCCGGAACGGACGGCCGTCTCCGATCCCGGCGGAGCCGGAGACGGCCGTCTCAGCCGCGCCTGCGCCGCAACGTCACGGCTGCACCCCCGGCGAGCAGGAACGCTCCGGCGCCGCCGGCCAGCAGAGGCAGCGACGGGCCGTCGCCGGGACGGGGCGCGGTGGCCGCCGCGGGGGTACCGGGCACCGAGGTCGCCGGCTCGCCCGTCGCGGGGGAGGCGCTCCGCGCCGGCCGGCTCGGCGACGGCGACGGCCTGGGCGGGTGCGACGGGTCCTTCTTGCCGGTGGTCCCAGAAGCGCTGGAGGCGCTCGAAGAGCTGCCCCGGGGTCCGGCGCCGCCGGAGGCGGCGGACGCCGGGAACACCACGTCCGAGCACGAGTAGTACGTGTCCGTCGTGCTCGAGTTCTGCCAGATCGTGTACAGCACATGGTGGCCCGACCGGTCCGCCGGCAGCTTGGCCCTGATCCGGTACGCGCCGTCGGTCAGCGGTGGGTCGGTCACCTGGGCGAAGGGTTGTGCCGGAAGGTCGGACCAGGTCAGCGGTTCGGTGGGGTCGTAACCCTGTTTCGTCAGGAACAGTTTGAACGTGCCCGTGTGCGGGATCGTCGAGCTGTACGCCATCGTCAGCGAGCTCCCGGGCGTGAGCCGGGTCGACGGCCAGTCGGAGCGCGCCAGATCGAGACCCTTGTAGGCGGGCAGGCCGCCACTGCACAGCCGGCCGTCGGGGACGATCTGCCGGTCCCTGCCGTTCACGTTCGCCACCCGCAGGTTGTCCCAGGCTGTGAACGGGGCGCCGTTCGCCGTGATCGCCGCCCGGCACGGGGCGGTCGCGCGAGAGGCGCCCTCGGGTGAGCACGCGAAGACGCGGCTGACCGGATCCGTGGGGGCTCCGTGGGCGAGGACGGGTGTCGCCGGCAGCAGCGTGGCCGCCACGGCCACAGCGGCCACGGTGACGGTGCGGTGTGCGGTCATCCGGTGTCTCCAGGCACATCGGGTGCGGCGGGTGCGTATCGAGGAGTACGGGGGCGCGGCGACCCGCGTTCAGCGACGCGACCGGGTCGGCACCCGCCCGGCCGACGGCGGTGCTCGTCGGCCGGCCGTTAGCGTAGGCCCATGGCAACGGAGAGGGCCCCACGGCCGGTTGAGGCGATATGTCGGGGCTGTGGCTCGGCCGGGGCGCGCGCCGTCCCGGAGATCTGCGCCGATCGGACCTGTATGCGTGCGGGCCTGGCCGACCGGCTGGCCCGGACGCCGGGCGTCTCCTCGCGGTTCGACGGATGTCTGCACTTCGTGGAGGGCATGCTGATGGCCGGCATCGGCGTCGCCCTCGCCTACAGCGGCATCGACAAGGACAAGCCGCTCCACACGATCGGCGGCTCGCTGCTGGCCGTGCTCCTGTTCGTCGGCACCGTCGTCGTGGTCCGGGGCGAGGGGCGCGAGCGTGCGCTTGTCGAGGCGGGCGAGCCCCGCGCCGACGCCTTGTGGCGATCGGCGTACTGGTGTCCCGGGTGCGAGTCGGTGTTCTGCCCGGGCGGCACTCCGTGGCAGGGTCTGCTGACGCCGGAGCAGTTCAAGAAGTTCGTGTGGACCGAGGCCGGCTACGGAAAGCAGCTCGAGGAGCGGTTCGAGGACGTGGACCTGCCTCCCGGGATCCTGACCGGCCCTGGAGGAGACCGAGACCATGCCTGACGCTCCCGTGATCCTCGCCGACGAGCCCGGCTCCTTCGCGCACGGTGTGCTCTCCGCACGGCATCCCGCGCTCATCCGTGCGGTGCGGGACGCCTTCCCGTACGGCCCCGGGCAGCGCCGTGCGCTCGAGGAGCTGCTGGCGGGCGCGACCCAGGGTGTCATCGAGCCGCTCGGCACCGAGGACGACGAGCAGTGGGCTCGGTGGGGTGCCCGGCAGTACCTCGGACGGTCCTGGTTCGAGGTTCCCTTCCTGTGGTCCGAGAGCTACTTCTACCGCCGGCTCCTCCAGGCGGTCGGCTACTTCGGCCCCGGAGGCTGGCAGGGCATCGACCCGTTCCGGCCCTTCAAGCTCGCCGAGCTCGACGCCCCGGAGACGGACGAGGAGCTGGCAGCGCTCGACCGGCTCGCGGAGCGGCCCCTCGACGAGCAGGCGAGGGCGCTGCTCCACGGCTCGCTCTGGGGCAACCGCGCGGACCTCGGTTTCCGTCTCTCCGCCCCGGGTGCCCCGATGGCCGTCACCCGGCTCGTCGCCGACGACAGCGAGGTGCTCTGGTCGCTGCTGCCCGCCGACACGCTCTGCCTGGTCGCGGACAACGCCGGCCGCGAGCTGATCCCGGACCTGCTGCTCCTCGACCATCTGCTCCGGCACGGACAGGCGCGGCGGGTGCTGTTGCAGGTGAAGGCCCACCCCTACTACATCTCCGACGCCACGACGGCCGACGTCGTCGACGCGGTACGCCGGCTGACCGGTGCCGAGGGCGCCGCGGCCGGTGCCGGGGAGCGCCTTTGGACGGCGATGGACGAGGGCCGCCTCGAGGTCCTGGCCCACCCCTTCTCCTGTGCGCCGCTGCCGTACGCGGACATGCCGGAGGACCTGCGCACGGAGTTCGCTGCGGCCGACCTGACGATCTTCAAGGGCGACCTCAACTACCGCCGCCTGGTGGGTGACCGCCTGTACCCCCCGACGACACCGTTCGCTGACGTGACGGCCTGCTTCCCCGGCCCGGTCGCGGCGCTGCGCACCCTGAAGTCCGATGTGATCGTGGGGCTGGACCCGGACACGGAGGCGGCCCTGGTCGCCGCCGAGGAGCAGCGATGGCGCACCAGCGGCGCCCACGCGTTGATCCAGGTGCGGCCGTCGCGGGTCAAGTGAGCTCCAGGGGAAGCGACTTGATGCCGTTGATGAAGTTCGAGACCAGCCTCGTGGGCGGTGCGGCGAGGCGGGGAGCGGCGGGCAGGGCCCGCAGCGCCTCCTCATAGAGCACGTTCAGCTGCAGCCGGGCGAAGTGTGCGCCGAGGCAGACATGTGGACCGTCCCCGAAGGAGACGTGCGGATTGGGCGTCCGGGACAGCACCAGGCGGTCCGGCGCGGCGAAGACGCGTTCGTCCCGGTTGGCGGACGCGTGGAAGACGACCACCTTGTCGCCCGCTCGAATACGCCGGCCGGCCAGCTCGGTGTCCCGGGCGGCGGTCCGCCGAAAGCTGAGGACGGGCGGATGCCAGCGCAGCAACTCATCGACTGCCAGGGGAAGTCGGTGCCCTCCGGCCCGCAGTTCCCGGTACGCCTCCGGGTGCTCGGCCAGTGCGAGGAGGCCGCCGGGTGCCGCACCGCGCACCGTGTCGTTGCCCGCGACGGTCAGCAGAAAGAAGAACATCTCCAGCTCGGGGCCGGTGAGTTCGGGGTCGGTGGCGAGTGTGGTCATGAGGTCGTCGGCGGGATGGTCCCGTTTGTACGCGGCGAGCTGCTGCGCGTAGGCGAACATGTCGCGCAGGGCCGCGGGCGAGCGCGGATCGACGGGCCGGCCCTCGGTGTCCAGCAGGGGCTCGCCCGCCTCGTCCGGGTCCTGATAGCCGATCACACGCTGCGTCCAGTGCAGCAGCAGGCCGCGGTCCGACTCGGGCACACCGAGCAGATCGGCGAGGTTGAGGACGGCGTAGTCGTCGGTGACCGCGGCGACGGCGTCGCACGTTCCGTCGCCGTCGCGAGTCCGGTCCAGGGCGCCGCCGAGCAGGGCGCGGGCCCGGGCGCGGGCGACCGCCGCGAAGCGGTCGACGCGGCGCGGGGTGAACGCACGGCTCACCTGCCGTCTCAGTCGGCCGTGGGCGGGCGGGTCCTGATTGAGCATCATGCGCCGGATGAACGGCAGGTCGTCGGGATCGGGGTCGCGGATCTGGGTGGCACCCAGGTACGAGGAGAACGTCACGGCGTCCTTGAGTACGCGCACGACGTCCGCGTGCCGGGTCACCGCCCAGAATCCGGGCCCGGCAGGCCAGCCGAGCACCTCCGGTTCCTCCTGCCAGGCGACCGGGTGGTGGTCGCGCAGGGTGCGGTATTCCGCGTGGGGGACGCCGAGGGCGTACCGGCGGGGGTCGAAGACGTCGGGGACGGGCGGGGCGCTCTCGCGGACGCTCACGCGCCGGAGTCTTCCGCGGCGGCCGGCTCCCGGACGTCCGGCGTCGTGCTCCCGTCCGCGCGCAGGAAGTCCTCCACGACCCGGATGAGGTCCAGCGGGGCCTCGTCCATCGCGTAGTGCCCGGCCGACGGCAGTTCGAGGAGCGAGCCGTGCGGATACCAGCGCAGCCAGGTCTCGCGCAGCAGCGCGGCCGTCAGCGCGGGGTCGAGGGCGCCCGCGACGGCCAGGGCGGGCACCGTCGAGCCCATGACCTCGGCGTGGAAGTCCTCCCCGGCCCAGGAGTCGAGCCACGTCCGGAACGCCTTGGCGTCGCTGTGCGCCAGAGAACGCGCGACCATCCGGTCCAGCCAGGCCGCGGGCGCCCGGCCACCCGTGGTGACGTCGATGATGATGCGCCGGTTCTGCGGCTTGTGCGCGGCGTCCGCGAACAACTCCCACTGGTCGGCAGGCATCTGCAGTCCGCAGGCGGGCACGGGCGAGACCCCGACGATCCGGCGCAGCCGCTCGGGGGCCTGCACCAGCAGCCGCTGTGCGACGGCGCCGCCCATCGAATGCCCGATCACCGAGAACCGCTCCCAGCCCAGCCGGTCGGCGAGGTCGACGAGGTCGGTGGCGGCCTCAGCGGTGCCGAACGCGCCGGCCGCGCCCTGTGCGGCCCCGTATCCGCGCAGATCCACCAGGGCATAGGTGAAGGCGGCCCGGTCGAGATCCGGCAGCACCGCCGCGTACGCGGCCCGGTCGGCGAACCAGCCGTGCACCGCGAACACCTTGTGGGGGCCGTGGCCGTGCACTTCATGAGGCAGCACGAAGGAGGTCATGCGACCACGGTGGCGCCGGGCAGATGGTCCGGCAAGGGGGCGTGCGGCGTGCCGCGGTCCTGGAACCTCTGCCGCATGGGCCACAACCCCGATGTCCCGCCGGAGGTGTATTGCAGCGGCACGGTCCGGTCCTTGGAGAACGCGGCGATCGACTACGCGATGCTGATCAACGACGTCTTCTCGTACCAGAAGGAGATCCAGTACGAGGGCGAGATCCACAACACCCTGCTCGTCGTGCAGAACTTCTTCGGCTGCGACCACCCGACGGCGCTGCGCATCGTGAGCGATCTCATGACCCGGCGCATGCAGCAGTTCCAGCATGTCGCCGCCCGTGAACTACCCGTCGTCTGCGACGACTTCGAGCTCTCCGAACAGGCGCGCGCGACGCTGGAGGGCTATGTCGTGGAGCTGCAGAACTGCATGTCCGGCATCCTGATCTGGCACCGCGGCTGCCGTCGTTACGGCGCGGACGACCTGGCCCGGCGCGTTCACTGCTTCGTGCCGGACCTGGCGTCGGCCGTCCCCTGGCGGGCGGTGCCGGTGACACGCTGACCGCACGCCGGGCCGTCTTGGCCGCGTGCTCCACCGCGGCGGGCGAACGGCTGCCGGACACGCCGGACCGCTGCCGCTGCGGCCGGAGGCTGCCCGGGCCGACGTCGAGGGATCGCGGCAGCACCCGCGCTCGGCGCGCACGTCCCGGCCGCACTGCCCGCCGCGGTCGCCACGGGCGGTGCGGACCTGGGTCTGGTCGGCGGTCCGGCCGCGCCCGGCGATCCCCTCCGGCTCCCCGACGTCGCACCGCTGACGACCGAGGGCGCGGGCGGGGAGCCACGCGCGGTCCACCGCACGGAACTGGTGCACGCCGGAGCCCTGCAAGGAGCGGCGGCTGTGGCGGAGCGACTGCTCGAGCGGGTGCGGAGCGCGGCGGGATGACACGGCGGGCAGGTCTCGTCCACGGCGCTCACCCGACGCCATGGTCGCAATCGGCTCGCATCCGTCCCGGCGGAGGGGCAGGATGCTGCCCGAAGCCCCTGGGAGATTCCGGACTTGCGGAGGTATGGATGACCGGCACGCCCGCGCCGCCCGACACGGACGGTCCCGCGCCCTTCACCGCGGAGGACTACGCGGCCCGGATGCGGCGCGCCGCCGAGGCCGCCGAGGCGGCGGGCCTGGCCGGGCTCCTGATCGCGCCCGGACCCGACCTCGTGTGGCTCACGGGGTACCGGCCGGCGGAGACCGAACGCCTCACCCTGCTGGTGCTGCGGGCCGGGCACGACCCGGCTCTCGTCGTGCCCACCCTGGAGGCGCCCGATGCGGCGGAAGCGGCCGGCGCGCCCGCGCTGACACTGCTCGACTGGACCGACGGCAAGGACCCCTACGATGCCGCCGCCGGACTGCTCGGGGCCCGGGGCCGCTACGGCATCAGCGACAACGCCTGGGCCCTGCACCTGCTCGGCCTGCGCCGTCGGCTCCCGGACGTCGACCACGTCGCTCTCACGCGCGCCCTTCCGATGCTGCGGGCCGTCAAGGACGCGGCGGAACTGGACCGGTTGGCGGCCGCCGGTGCGGCGGCGGACGCGGCGTACGAGGAGATCGTGAAGGTCCCCTTCGACGGACGCCGGGAGAGCGAGGTCGCCGCGGATCTCGCCGGTCTGCTGCGGCGGTTCGGGCACACGCAGGTGGACTTCACGATCGTCGCCTCCGGCCCCAACGGCGCCAATCCGCATCACGAGGCCGGCGAACGCGTCATCCGGCGCGGCGACATGGTGGTCCTGGACTTCGGCGGTCTCAAGCACGGTTACGGTTCCGACACCTCCCGGACCGTTCACGTCGGCGAACCGACCGACCAGGAGTGCGAGGTGCACGACCTCGTGCGTGCGGCCCAGGAGGCGGGGTTCCGGGCGGTCGGGCCGGGCGCGGCCTGTCAGGACGTGGACCGTGCGGCCCGCGCGGTCATCGACGACGCCGGCTACGGTGAGTACTTCATCCATCGCACCGGCCACGGGATCGGTGTCACCACCCATGAGCCGCCCTACATGATCGAGGGCGAGGAGCAGCCCCTTGTCCCCGGAATGTGCTTCTCGGTGGAGCCCGGCATTTATCTGCCCGGGCGCTTCGGCGTCCGCATCGAGGACATCGTGACAGTCACCGAGGACGGCGGGCGGCGCCTGAACAACACGTCCCGCGAGCTGGCGATAGTCGACTGAGACGGCGCAGGCCGATGGCGGTACGACCGCACGGCGCCGCCCGGCCGGCCACGGCACCCAGGAGCCCCCAGCACACACCCGAGACGACAACGGCATGATCATGACCCAGGCACCGACACCGACGGCGGAGACCGTACGTCGGCTGGTCCGTTCCCTGCTCCCCGAGGGTGACGGGCCGGCTGTGACACCCGTCGCGGAAGGCGGCGTACACACCACGTGGTTGGTCGGCGCGCATCATGTGCTGCGGTTGGCCCCCGACCGCCAGGCCTCCGCGCGCCAGCGTCGCGAACTGCGTCTGCGCACCCTCGTACGCGCACACGTGGCGCTCGCGGTGCCGACGAGCGTGGCCAACGGAGAGTGGGCCACCGGCCTCGCTTACACCCTCGACACGCGGCTGCCCGGTGCCACCGGCGAGGAATCGGGCATCTCGGCGGTGGGCGAGGCGGACCTCGCGGCGTTGCTCACGGGACTTCGTGAGGTCCCGGTGCGCCAGGCCGAGACGCTCGGTGTCCCCCGCGTCGCGCCGCGGTCCCTCGAAGCGCTGCGGGCGGCCGCCGCGAGCGCCGTGGGGCGCCTGGCCGAGGAGGACGAGTTCGATCCCGCCCGGCTCGCCCTGCTCACCGCGCCCGCCGCCCGCCAACTGGCCGCCCAGTCCGGCGCCGCGGTCCTGGTGCACCACGACCTGGCGCGCGCACATCTCGTGGTGAGCGGCGACGGGCGGGTGCGCGGCGTCCTCGGCTGGACCGACGCGATCATCGGCGACCCGGCCGAGGACATCGCCTCCCTCTCCGCCGCCGTGGGCGCCCCCGCCGCGGTCCGCGCCGCCACACTCGCCGGCTACGGCGCCCGCCCGTGCCTGCGCGGCCTGTGGCTCGCCCGCTGCGACACACTGGTACGCCTCGCCGACGCGCTCGCGGGACGCGACGACACCCCGCCGCAGGTCCTGCGCACCCACGTCCTGCACGCCTGGGAGTCGATCATGCTCGAGCGGGTGACGGATCTTCCGGACGAGGAGGCGCCGTAAGGCCGGGCCCGGGCGTGCGCACGCCCGGGCCCGACCCCGAGCGGGGCCGGGGCGCCCGGGTCACTCCTGCGTCAGCACCACGCACGACTCGGCCGCGAGGCTCAGCACACCGTCCGCGTCGGGCGGCGGCACGGGCTCCCACGCGGCCAGTACGCGCGCGGACGTGATGCCGAGGGGGATGCGGGCCGGCTCCTTGCCGAGGTTGACCGCGACCCGGACGTCGCCGCGGCGGTAGGCGAGCCAGCGGGCGTCCTCGTCGTGGGCGACCTTGACGTCCTCGAGGTCGGGGTCCGCGAGATCGGGATGGGTACGGCGCAGGGCGATGAGCTCGCGGTACCAGGCCAGCACGCGTGCGTGGGGCTCGCGTTCCGGCTCGGACCAGTCGAGGCAGGAGCGGTCACGGGTGGCCGGGTCCTGAGGGTCGGGCACGTCCTCCTCCGCCCAGCCGTGCGCGGCGAACTCCCGGCGTCTGCCGCGCCGTACGGCGTCGGCGAGTTCGGGATCGGTGTGATCGGTGAAGAACTGCCAGGGCGTGCCCGCGGCCCATTCCTCGCCCATGAACAGCATCGGTGTGAAGGGCGCGGTGAGCACGAGCGCCGTCGCGCACGCGAGGAGCCCGGGGGAGAGGGACGCCGACAGCCGGTCACCCTGCGCGCGGTTGCCGACCTGGTCGTGGGTCTGGGCGTAGCCGAGCAGGCGGTGCGCGGAGACCCGGGTCCGGTCCAGCGGGCGGCCGTGCCGCCGGCCCCGGAACGACGAGTAGGTTCCGTCGTGGAAGAAGCCGCCCGTCAGCGTCTTGGCCAGGGCCGCCAGCGGGGCGCGCGCGAAGTCCTCGTAGTAGCCCTGCGATTCGCCGGTCAGCGCGGTATGCAGCGCGTGGTGGAAGTCGTCGTTCCACTGGGCGTGCACCCCGAGGCCGTGCTCGGCGCGCGGGGTGATGACGCGCGGATCGCCGAGGTCCGACTCGGCGATCAGGAAGAGCGGCCTGCCCACCTCGGCGGCCAGTGCGTCGACCGCCGACGACAGCTCCTCCAGGAAGTGGATCGCGCGTGTGTCGCGCAGCGCGTGCACCGCGTCGAGCCGGAGTCCGTCGATCCGGTAGTCGCGCAACCAGGCGAGCGCGCTGCCGATCAGGTACGCCCGCACCTCGTCCGAGCCCGGCGCGTCCAGGTTCACGGCGGCGCCCCAGGGAGTGTGGTGCGTCTCGGTGAAGTACGGGCCGAACGCGGGCAGGTGGTTGCCCGAGGGGCCGAGGTGGTTGTGGACCACGTCCAGTACGACGCCGAGGCCGAGTGCGTGCGCCCGGTCGACGAACCGTTTCAGCGCCTCGGGCCCGCCGTACGGCTCGTGCACCGCCCAGAGCGAGACGCCCTCGTACCCCCATCCGTGCCGCCCGGGGAAGGGACACAACGGCATCAACTCGACGTGTGTGACACCGAGTTCGACGAGGTGCCCGAGCCGCTCGGCCGCCGCGTCCAGCGTGCCCTCACGGGTGTACGTGCCCACGTGCAGCTCGTACAGCACCGCGCCCGTCAGCCCGCGTCCCGGCCACTCGGCCCGCCATGCGTACCGCCCCTGGTCGACCACCGCGCTCGGCCCGTCCGGCCCGTCCGGCTGGCGGCACGACCGCGGATCGGGCAGCACGGGACCGTCGTCCACGGCGAATCCGTACCGCGTGCTGTCGTCGGCCTCCGCTTCGCCGGTCCACCACCCCGCGCGCACCGGATCGCGCACCAGCGCGCTCGTGGCGCCCCCGCAGTGCAGCGTCACCCGGCCGGCCTGTGGTGCCCACACCTCGAACTGCACGGACGGTTCCCCCTCGTCTGCTCATCGTGACGTAGCCCGTCCATGGTGCGTCAATCGAGATCAATTCGCCTTCGGATCCACCCTTTTGGCACAGCGAACGACCCTCATGGGGGTCGCGGTCGTTCTTGCTCTTTCTGGACACCCCGCCCCGACTGACCGACAATCACGAGCGTGACGTCGTCCTTCGAGTTCCACACGTACCCCGCGCGGCTCTCGGACGCCGAACGCGACAGGGCGCTGAAGGTGCTCCGCGACGGCGTCGCGCTGGGGCGCCTGTCGCACGACACGTTCATCCGGCGCATGGAGCTGGCGCTGGCCGCCCGGCAGCCGCACGAGCTGGCCGCCCTCACCGCCGACCTGCCCGCCCAGAAGCGCTGGTCGCGGCTTGTGTTCGGAACCGTCGAGGCGATCTCCGGGTTCACCGTGCGGCTGCGCCGCGCCTGGCAGGCCGAGCGGCTGCCCAAGCTGCTGCTGCCGAGCCCGGGAGCCGCCTATCCGCTGCGGATCGGCCGTGACCCGGCGAACGGTCTGAGGCTCAGCCACGAGACGGTCTCCCGGGTGCACGCCGAACTCAGGCACCAGGGCGGCCTGTGGGTGCTGCGCGACCTCGGCTCCACCAACGGCACCACGGTCAACGGCCGCCGGGTGATCGGTGCGGCGGTGGTCCGCGACGGTGACCAGGTCGGCTTCGGGACGATGACGTTCCGGCTGGCGACGGAGTAGCCGGCCACCGGCACCTGCCGTCCCGGACGCCGGCCGGAACCGGCGGCTCATGTGTGATCGGTGTCTTCCCCGCTGCCGGCGTCGGACGCTCGCTTCGGCGCGTCGCGCCGGAGCGAGCCTCCCGCGCACGGCCCGCCGCGCCGGAGCGCGCTCCGCCGCCGGAACGCCGTCCCCGCACCGGGCCGACCGTCCTTGCCGCCGATGGTGTTGACGTACCTCCCGAGCCGTGACTGACTGTGCGTACACCATGTACACCAGGTGAACCGACGGCACCACATAGTGGAGGTGTGCCCTGCCGCCGCTCCTCCGCTATCCGACCGTGGACGAGCTCGGCGTCCGCGCTTCCGCGCTCGTCGCCCGCCGTCCCCGCGACGCCCGGCTGCGCCGCGTGGGCACGTCCCGGGGCGGCACGCCCCTGTGGCTGCTCTCCGTGGGGCACGGCAGCCGCCACACCCTCGTCGTGGCCGGACCGCACGCCAACGAACCCGTCGGCGGCGCCACCGTCCTGCGCCTGGCCGAACGGGCGCTGGCCGACCCCCGGCTGGGCGCGGGGGCCGACACGACCTGGAACCTGCTGCTGTGCCTCGACCCCGACGGCGCGCGGCGCAACGAGGGGTGGCTGTCCGGCCCCTACACCCTGGGCCGGTACTTCCGGCATTTCTTCCGCCCCGGATTCCTCGAGCAGCCCGAGTGGCTGCCCGACGGCGCGGAGCACGCCGCGCTGCCCGAGACCCGCGCCCTGCTCGACCTCCAGGACGAACTGCGGCCGTTCTTCCAGTGCTCTTTGCACGGGGTCGACGTCGGCGGAGGCTTCGTCGAGCTGACCCACGATCTGCCGGGCATGGCGCAGCGGCTCGCCCAGACGGCGGCCCGGCTCGGCATTCCTCGCGAACTCGGCCCGTACGACACGCTGTACTGGCCGCCCCTCGGGCCCGCCGTCTACCGCATCCCGCCGCCCCGCCGGGGTGACCTCGCCGCGGCGATCACCGAGGCCGCCGTCGAGTCGACCTGGTTCCACCCGCACCGCTACGGCACGGTCACGGCGGTCGTGGAGGCGCCCATGTGGGGGGTGGCGGCCGTGGCGGACGGCTCACCGTCCGCCGACGCCCATGCCGTGCTGCGGACCGTCAGCCGGACGCTGCGGGACGACACGCGTCTCATGGAGGGCTTCCTGGCCCGCATCCGCCCCCATCTGACCCATGTGCCGGACGCCGCCCGGCTGCTGGCACCGGTCGACGACTACTTGCTGGTCGGCCCCGGGCTCGCCGACTCCTGGGATCCCGACACCTACGCCTCCGGGGAGCGGCGGCTGCCGCCGCTCGACTCCGCCCGTCTGACCGCCCTCGGCATCTCCGGCCGCCGGGTCGCACTGCGCACCGCCGGACTGCTGCACCAGCTCGCCAGGGCCGCCGGGCGCGAGGCGGCCGACGTGCTGCCGGAGCTGGACGCGCTGATCGACGCGTGGTGCGCCGACTACAGCGAGGGCTACGGTGCGCGCTGGATCCCGGTGGCCCGCCAGGCCGAGTACCAGGCGCGTGTGGTGCTGGCGGCCTTCGAACTCGCCGGCCGGTACGCGCCCGTGCGCGCCCATTCGGGTGAGTCCGGCTGGGGTTCGGGGGCCGCGGTGCCGATGCATACGGAATGACGAAGACGACCCTGGCCCTGAGCGGCACTCTCTTCGCCGCGGCCGCCCTGCTCACCGCGAGTCCGGCCCCGGCTCTTCCCCTGCCGTCCCCCGGCGGCAACTGGCTCTATCTGACCGTCACCCAGGAGGACGTCGGCTCCCGGGATATCCGCGGCACGCTCCTGACGTGCGACCCGCCCAAGGGGCACGCGAGGGCCGCCCTGGCGTGCGCGCAACTCGCCGCGGTGCAGGGCGACGTCGACCGCATCCCGCCCGGCGACGTGTACTGCCCGATGATCTACGCCCCCGTGAAGGTGTCCGCGCGTGGGGAGTGGAACGGCCGTCAGATCAACTACAGCCACACCTTCGCCAACACGTGCGACCTCCAGGCGCGCACGGGGGAGGTGTTCGCGCTGGCGGACCAGGACCAGTCGGTCCCGGGTCTGCCGCGCTGAGCCCCGCCCCACGCCCGCTCACCGCCGCCGACGGAGTCCCTGCCACGAAGGGCCGCCGATCCCGACCGGATCCCCAGCGGGACGGAGGCGGGGCAGCCGTGTGCCGCCCGCCCCTCACTCCCCGCCGGCGCGCTCGAGCAGTGCCACCGGTAGCCGGGCGAAGAGGTCCGCTACCCGTACACGCCCCTCGAGCTCCCGCTCAGGCGCGAGCAGATCGGCCCACCGGCCCGGCGGCAGCGTGAGGGACGTGTCGCGCCAGCCGCCCGCCTCCGCCAGCCGCAGCGACAGCCGGGTGACCGCCGTGAGGACCGCTCCGGAGCGCACGAAGGCCACACAGTGCGCGGCGCCGGGTCCGTCGGCCACCAGCGGCGCGTACGTCGCCGACGCCCCGAAGACCTCCGGGCACCGCCGGCGCAGCCGCAGTGCCGCCTTCGTGAGGTCCGCCTTGTCCGAGGGCTCCTCCTGCGGCGTGAACGGCCGCCGGTTGTCCGGGTCGACCAGGGCCCGGTACTCGCCCTCCGTGCCCTGGTACACGTCCGGCACGCCCGGCATCGTCAGATGGACCAGGGCGGCCCCGAGGACGTTCGCCCGGATGTGCGGCGCCAACACGTCCCGGAAGTGCTTCACGAGACGTCCCGGCGCGCCGCACGGCCCGCCCGCGACGAATGCCGCCACCGCCGCCTCGTAGGCGGGGTTCTGCTCGGTCCAGGTGGTGTGCAGTCCCGCCTCCCGGACGTGCTTGAGCAGTGCCCCGTGGAGGCGGTCCTCGGCCGCCTGCCCCAGCCCGAAGTACGTCTGCCAGGCCGCCCAGACCAGGTGCGGGTCGGGCGCGCCGCCGCTCGCGCCGGTCACCTCGGACAGCACGTCGGCCCAGCGCTCAGGGCACTGCGTGAGCACCGAGAGCGCCGCCCGCACGTCCGCGCTGCGCTTGGTGTCGTGCGTCGACAGCACCGTGCCGGTGTCGGGCCAGTCGCGCTGCATGCGCGTGCAGTGGGCGTGGAAGTCCTCCGGAGAAATCGCCGGGGCACCGGGTTCACCGCCCACCTCGTTCGGCGACAGCAGCGGCACATACCGGTAGAACGCCGTGTCCTCAGCGGACTTGGCGCGCAGCGCCGACGCGGTCTGCGCGAACCGGCTCCGGAACTCGGCGTGCAGCGGTCCGTCACCGGACCGCCCCAGCACCAGATCCCGTACGACGTCCACGGCATGTGCCTCCTCGGGCACGGTGAACACGGCACGGGCCTCGGCGGCGGCCTCCTCGGTGACCACCGAGGTGGCGCCGACGGAGGCATACGGGCGGTACACCTCCAGGCGGACCAGGAGTTCGCGCAGTGCGGTGCCGAGCGCCCAGGGCGCGTGGTCGCGCAGGGCCGGGTCGGGTGACTCGGCGCACAGGCGGCTCGCCACGCGCGTGAGGCGGTCCAGTTCGGTGGCCAGCTCGTGCGTGACCACCTCGTACGCGGCGCGTCGCACGGTCGGCGCCCAGCGGCCGCCCCCGTCGTCCGGCGCGCCCGCCGACCGCCGGTAGTGGCCGAGCAACTCGCCGGCGCCCGAGGGATCCGTGAAGAGCCCGTCCACCTGCCGCAGCGCGTCGTACCCCGTGGTGCCCGCGACCGGCCAGGCGGCGGGCAGGTGCTCGCCGGCCGCCAGGATCTTCTCGACGACCGTCCAGCGGCCTCCGGTCGCCTCGTGCAGGCGGCTCAGATAGGCGTCCGGGTCGGCCAGGCCGTCCGGGTGGTCCACGCGCAGACCGTCGATCACCCCCTCGTCCAGCAGTCGCAGGAGCGTGCCGTGCGTCGCTGCGAAGACCTCCGGGTCCTCCGCCCGTACCCCGATGAGCTCGGAAATGCTGAAGAACCGCCGGTAGTTCAGCTCGGTCCGGGCGAGCCGCCACCACACGGGGCGGTACCACTGGGCGTCGAGCAGCTGCGGCAGCGGCAGGGACTCGGTGCCTTCGCGCAACGGGAAGACATGGTCGCGGTAACGCAGGACGTCCCCGTCGACCTTCAGATGCCCGAGCTCCTCGCCGAGCCGGTGCGCCAGCACCGGCAGCAGCAGCTGCCCGCCCAGCGCACTCCAGTCGATGTCGAACCAGCACGCGTACGGCGATTCGTGACCTGCCCGCAGCACCTCCCAGAGGGCCCGGTTGTGCTGTGGGGCGGCGGCCATGTGGTTGGGGACGATGTCCACGACCAGGCCGAGTCCGTGCTTCCGCGCGGTGCGCGCCAGGGAGCGCAGCCCCGCCTCGCCGCCGAGTTCGCCGCGTACCCGCGCGTGATCGACGACGTCGTAGCCGTGCGTCGACCCGGGGACGGCCTCCAGTACGGGCGACAGATGCAGGTGCGAGACGCCGAGTGCGGCCAGGTACGGCACGGCCGCCTCCGCAGCGCCGAACGGGAACTCCGGCTGGAGCTGGAGCCGGTACGTGGCCGTGGGCACCGCCGGGGCGGGACGCTCAGGTGTCATGGGAACCTACGTACCCGCCCCACCGCCTTTCGTGTCACAGACGCGCCGTCCGCCGCCGTCAGACCGACTAGGCGGGCCGTTGCAGCACCGTCAGGCTCCGGTCCACCAGCGTCAGCCGGCCCCCGGCCTCGGCCTTCGCACCGGTGCCCGGCGTCACGCCCTCCGGGACGGAGGTGTCGACGACGACCTGCCACTGACGCCCGTGGTCGACCGGAACCACGAATTCCAGCGGTTTGGGCGAGGCGTTGAACATCAGCAGGAACGAGTCGTCGCTGATTCGTTCCCCGCGCGGGCCCGGCTCGGAGATCGCGTTGCCGTTGAGGAACACGGTCAGCGCGCCCGCCTGCGCCGACTGCCAGTCCCGCTGGGTCATCTCCTCGCCCTGCGGGGTGAACCAGGCGATGTCGGACAGCTCGTCGTGGGTGCCCTGCACCGGGCGGCCGTGGAAGAAGCGGCGCCTGCGGAAGACCGGGTGGTCGCGGCGCAGCCACACCATCGCGCGCGTGAACTGCAGCAGATCGCTGCCGTCCTCCGGCCACTGCACCCAGGACAGCTCGTTGTCCTGGCAGTAGGCGTTGTTGTTGCCCCGCTGGGTGCGCCCGTACTCGTCACCGTGGCTGAGCATCGGCACGCCCTGGGACAGCATCAGCGTGGCGATGAAGTTCCGCATCTGCCGCGCCCTTCGTTCCAGCACCGCCCGGTCGTCGGTCTCCCCCTCCGCCCCGCAGTTCCAGGACCGGTTGTAGCTCTCTCCGTCGCGGTTGTCCTCGCCGTTGTCCTCGTTGTGCTTGTCGTTGTACGAGACGAGGTCGTGGAGCGTGAAGCCGTCATGGCAGGTCACGAAGTTGATGGAAGCGAGCGGGCGGCGGCCGTCGTCCTGGTAGAGGTCCGAGGAGCCGGTCAGCCGTGACGCGAACTCGGCGAGCGTGCGCGGTTCCCCGCGCCACAGGTCCCGCACGGTGTCGCGGTACTTGCCGTTCCACTCGGTCCACAGCGGCGGGAAGTTGCCCACCTGGTAGCCGCCTTCGCCCACGTCCCATGGTTCGGCGATCAGCTTCACCTGGGAGACTACCGGGTCCTGCTGCACCAGGTCGAAGAACGACGACAGCCGGTCCACCTCGTGGAACTGACGCGCCAGCGTCGCCGCCAGGTCGAAGCGGAAACCGTCCACGTGCATGTCGGTGACCCAGTAGCGCAGCGAGTCCATGATCAGCTGCAGGACGTGCGGCGAGCGCATCAGCAGGGAGTTGCCGGTGCCCGTGGTGTCCATGTAGTACCGCGGGTCGTCGGTCAGCCGGTAGTACGACGGGTTGTCCAGGCCCCTGAACGAGAGTGTCGGGCCCAGGTGGTTGCCCTCGGCGGTGTGGTTGTAGACGACGTCCAGGATGACCTCGATGCCGGCCTCGTGCAGCGCCCGGACGGCCGACTTGAACTCCAGGACCTGCTGGCCGCGGTCGCCCCAGGAGGCGTACGCGTTGTGCGGGGCGAAGAAGCCGATCGTGTTGTAGCCCCAGTAGTTGCTCAGGCCCATGTCGACCAGACGATGGTCGTTGACGAACTGGTGCACGGGCATCAGTTCCAGAGCGGTGACGCCCAGTTCGGTCAGGTGCTCCACGATCGCCGGGTGAGCGAGGGCCGCGTAGGTGCCGCGCAGTTCGTCGGGAAGTGCCGGGTGGGCCATCGTCAGGCCCTTCACATGGGCCTCGTAGATCACCGTGCGGTGGTACTCGGTGCGCGGCCGGCGGTCGTCGCCCCAGTCGAAGTAGGGGTTGATCACCACGGACGTCATGGTGTGCGGCGCGGAGTCCAGGTCGTTGCGCTGGTCCGGCGCTCCGAACGGATAGCCGTACACCTCCTCGCCCCACTTCACCGCGCCGCTGATGGCGCGCGCGTAGGGGTCGAGCAGCAGCTTCGCCGAGTTGCACCGCAGCCCGCGGTCGGGTGCGTACGGGCCGTGCACCCGGAACCCGTACCGCTGCCCCGGCATCACTCCCGGCAGATACGCGTGCCGTACGAATGCGTCGGTCTCCCGCAGCTCCACCGCCGTCTCCGAGCCGTCGTCGTGCAGCAGACACAGCTCGATCCGGTCGGCGGCCTCCGAATAGACCGCGAAGTTGGTTCCGGCGCCGTCATAGGTGGCGCCGAGCGGATACGCCTCTCCAGGCCAGACCTGCATGGATACGACTCTCCCAGTTGTCCTGGCCCCCGAGGGGCGCCATGTCGCCGAGTCTCCCCGAAAGTGGTGGAACCTCCTATGACTTACGTCCCTCTTAACGGCCGACCAGTGCATACCCGGAATGCGCAGCCATGTGCGCAGCCGTGGCATGCCGAACCAGTGAGGCTCGATCCACTCCCGGGGACACAGGGGGAGTAGGGGGAAATGTGCGCAGGACAATGCGCCGCCATCTGGGCAAGGTGGTGGCGGGTGCGGCCGTCGCGGTGGCAGGGACCGCGGTGATGGTCGGGATCACACTGCCGGGGTCGGTGTCGGCCCAGGAACCAGGCGGCAAGGGCGGCGGACGGTCTGTTCAGGGGACCGACGGGCAGGGCGGGGCGCCGGCGCCCGGCGTCGTCGAGCGGGCGCCCGCGGAAGGGGCGAAGGGCACCGGCGGCGACCCGTTGACCGACGACGAGGTGAAGCGGGCCGAGCGCATCGCGCTCGGTCGGCCGCAGTTCGCCGCCGGTGAGGACGTGGCGGGCGGGAAGGGGCCGCAGCGGCTCAGCGTCGACCTCGCCGAACCGGACGCGGACGAACTGGACGACCCGGACGTGCCCCGCCGCGCCGACGTGGTGTTCTACGACTACAAGGACGACACACTCGTCACCAGGACCGTCGATCTGGACACCGGGAAGGTCGAGAGGACGGGTGCCCAGCACGGCGTGCAGCCGCCCCTCGGCCCGGAGGAGAACGCCGAAGCGGCCAGGTTGCTGATCGCGGACCCGCTCGGCGCGGGCCTGAGGGCCGACTTCAAGGACGCCACCGGCAAGGAGCTCACCTCGCCCGGCCAGCTGATGCTCACGGGCATCGTCTACCGGGCGGCGCAGGGTGCCCAGCCCGCCGTCCTCGACAAGTGCGGCGAACACCGCTGTGTGCGGCTCTTCCCGAAGATCCCGAACGGCTCGTGGATCGACAGCCGGTCCTTCGTGGTCGACCTGAGCGCCCGCAAGGTCGGCAAGCTCGGCTGAGCCACGCGCCACCGCCCTCCGGGGAATCGTTTCCCCTCTTCCGTGGGCGCGGTGTCTCGCCTTCTCGTTCTCGTCTTTCCCGCTCTGTGCAAGAGGAGTCACTTCGTCATGCGTGTGAACAGAATGAGTCGTGCCCGCAGGCAGGCTTTGACCGGCCTGCTGGCCTTCGGACTCGCCGTCGGCGGCACCGCGGCCGCACCGGCCTACGCGGAGCACAAGGCCGCCGTGCGGGCCGCCGCCGAGTGCAGCGCAGCGTACCGGATCGAGCAGAAGCTCTCCACCGGCACCACCTGGCGGATGTGCTGGCGCTACGACAGCTACGCCGGTCTCGTCCTGGAGCACGTCTCCTACCTGCCCCCCGGTGAGAGCCGTCCGATCAAGGTCCTAAACAGCGCCCGGCTGGCCCAGATCGACGTCCCCTACGACGACGGCTCGGTCGAGTACAGCGACCTGACGGGCGCCGGCTTCGCACAGGGCCTGTCCGCCATGACGCCGGGCGAGTGCCCCGGCGGCACCATCAGGACCGTCAAGGTGCCGAACGCCTGGGACCCGCGGCACCCGAACGTCAACGGCTTGTGCACGACGACCCGTTCGCGCGGCCATGCCTACCGTATGCAGAGCGACACGGGGAACAAGGTCTACCAGACCCAGGGCAAGGATCTGCTGATCTACACCGTCAACAAGGTCGGCTGGTACGAGTACATCACCGAGTGGCGCTTCCAGGACGACGGCACGGTGAACATGAACGTCGGTGCCACCGGCAGCCTCTCACCGTTCGACTACGACGCGGGCGACGGCCGTGGCTGGCCGATCGGAAAGGGCGCCCGGGGGTACGCCACGAGCCACAGCCACAACGTCTTCTGGCGGCTCGACTTCGGCCTCGACGGCTCGTCGAAGAATCGGGTTGAGCAGTACGACTCCGTGGTCAGTCCGCCTGCGCGGGGCGCCCAGGCGCCGAGCAACAGGACCACGCGCACGAAGATCGCCAAGGAACTGGCGGGGGACGCGAAGAACATGCGCTGGTGGCGGGTCGTCAGTGACACCGGCAAGAACAGGGACGGCCATGCGCGGTCGTACGAGATCGTCCCGGGATCCAGCACCAAGTATCTCGGCCACGGCTTCACCAAGCACGACATCTACTTCACCGAGTACAAGGCGTGCGAACGCTTCGCCAGCGACAATCTCGGCAACTGCGGGAGCGGAGCCGGTAAGTCCGTCGACACGTGGGTCAATGGGCAGACCCTCACTCACCCCGTGGTGTGGGTGAACGTCGGATTCCACCACATAGCGCGTGACGAGGACCAGCAGCCCATGCCCGTGCACTGGCAGGGCTTCTCCATCGCTCCGCGCGACGTCACGGCTATGAATCCGCTCACGCCGTCCGCCCTTGTCGATCAGAACGGTCGTGTGGAAAACGGTGGTTGAGAAACGACCCTGTGCATCCGGCTGCACCGCGCAGCGCTCCCGGAGTACTCTTCCTTGATCGTTGGCTGGGGCCTGGCCCCTGGGGAGGCTCGGGGGAGCGGAAGGCGGTGCGCGGGTGGGCTCGGGAGGGCTGGAGCTTCCCCCTGGTGACGAGGGTCACGAGGGGAACTCCACGGATGTCCCGCCCGGGGCGGTATCCCTGGCACGGCCGATGGAAATGGGATCCATCGGACCGGAACTGGACTGGAACGCCGACGCATGGCGCGAGGTACGCACACGCGCCCAGCGTGCGGGGCGGGCCTACATCTGGCTGAACCTGGTCGAACAGCGGCTGCGCGCGGTCGTGGCCGCCGTTCTCCGTCCCATCTACGAACCCGTCCACGGGGACGACTGGGTGGTCGCCGCGGCCGGGCCGGCCGGCCAGGAGTGGGTGCAGCGGGCCGTCGCCGTGCGCGAAGTCAGCCGCCGCAAGGGCTATTTGCTCGACCCGGCCGACGACAACGTGCTCAGCTTCCTGACGCTGCCCCAGCTGCGTGAGCTGATGGTGCAGCACTGGCCGTGCTTCGAGCCGTACGTCGACGAGCGCCGCGACGTGGAACTCGCGCTGGACGAGCTGGAAGTGACCCGGAACGTGGTCTCCCGCAACCGGGCCCTGTCGGAGGCGGTCCTAGCGCAGGCCGAGCGTGCCTCCGCCCGGCTGCTCGAGATCCTCGGCACCGGCGGCGACGTGCCCTCCGCGCGACGCCTGCCCGTCGACGCGGTCGAGGACCTGGTGGGCGACCGGTACGCGGACGTGGTCGCCGTCCACCAGGACCGGGTGCGGCTGCTGCGGCAGTTCCCCGCCGAGGACATCTTCGGCGGCGCCCGCCGCCTCGACGCCATCGGCATCGGCCTCAACCTGCTGGTGCAGAACTTCTCCGGGCGCCGGCTGGTGCGGCTGGCCGAGTCGGGCTGCCGGGTACGCCTGCTGTTCCTCAACCCCGCCTCCAGCGCGGTCAAGCGGCGCGAGCGGGAGCTGGGCATCAGGAAGGGCGAGCTGAGCCGCGCCGTCGAGATGAACATCCTGCACATGCGCCGGGTGCGCTCGAAGCTGCGTGACCCGGACGCCTTCGAGATCCAGGTATTCGACGAGACGCCCCGCTTCACCGCATACCTGGTGGACGGCGACGGCGCGGACGGCATCGCGGTCGTGCAGTCCTATCTGCGACGCACCCGCGGTATGGAGGCGCCGGTGCTGGTGCTGCGCAACGGCAACCGGGTCGTCAAGTCGGACCAAGTGGACGAGGGCGGCCTGTTCCCGACCTATCGCGAGGAGTTCGAGCTGACTTGGGTGGATTCGCGGCCGGTGTCATGAACGGTCCTCCCCTGCGGAGGACCGTCCTCGGATTGTCAGTGGCGCATGGGAGGGTGGAGACCACTGGGGGAGAGCACCACCGAGAAGGGGGGCCGCCATGGCCTGGCACCGAGAGCTGCTGATCGGCTTCGACCTGGAGACGACCGGCACCGACCCGTATGAGGCGCGCATCGTCACGGGCGCGGTGATCGAGGTCCGGGACGGGCAGCCGCTGGGGCGCCGGGACTGGCTGGCGGACCCGGGCGTGGAGATCCCGGCGGACGCGGTGGCGGTGCACGGGATCAGCAGTGAGCGCGCGGCCGCCGAGGGCAGACCGGCCGACCAGGTCGCCGACGCGATCGCGGACGTACTGGTGACCTACTGGAAGACGGGCGTCCCGGTCGTCGCCTACAACGCGGCATTCGACCTGACTCTGCTCTCCGCCGAGCTGCGGCGGCACGGACTGCCGTCCCTGCGCGACCGGCTGGGCGGCGCGGAACCCGCCCCGGTGATCGATCCGTACACCATCGACCGATGGGCCGACCGCTACCGCCGCGGCAAGCGCAACCTCGAAGCGGTCTGCGCGGAGTACGGCGTCACACTGGACGCGGCGCACGACGCCGGGGCGGACGCCCTGGCCGCCGCCCGGCTCGCGGGGGCGATAGCGGGCCGCTTCCCGAAGATCGCGGCGCTCGGACCGGCGGAGCTGCACCGCCGCCAGATCGAGTGGTACGCGGCCTGGGCGGCGGACTTCCAGAACTTCCTGCGCGGCAAGGGCGACACGGAGGCGGTGGTGGACGGCACCTGGCCGCTTCGGAAGGCGACCGGGCAGAAGGTCTGACCTCGGGGCCGGTCTCAGAAGGCGTGCCAGCGGACCGTCTCGTCCCCGTCCCGCAGTGAGGCCACCCGCCGTTCGAACTCGGCCAGCGCCGCGGGGTTGCTCGGCGCGTGCTGGGCGACCCAGGCGCAGCTGGCGGTCTCGCGCGCTCCGCGCAGCACGGAGCATCCCGCCCATGCGCGCACGTCCCAGCCGTACGTCTTCGTGAAGGAGTCGTACGCCTCGGCCGCAAGCCCGTAGCGGTCACGGGAGAGGGCCATGACCACCAGGTCGTGCTCGCGCAGATCGGCCGAGAACGTCTCCAGATCGACCAGGACCGGGCCGTCCGGCCCGATGTGCACATTGCGGGGCAGCGCATCGCCGTGGATCGGCCCGGGCATCAGATGGGGCGTCAGTGCTGCCGCGGCGGCGGCGAAACCGTCCCGGCGTTCGCGCAGATATGCCGCATCCGCCGGGTCGATCGCCTCGCCCGCCAGCCGCAGCCAGCGCTCCACACCGCCCAGCAGTTCGCGGTGCGGCAGCGGGAAGGAGGGGGCGGGGAGCGCATGCACGGTGCGCAGCAGTTCGGCCAGATCCCGCGCCTCGGCCGGACGTACGGGATCGGGCAGCCGGTGCCACACCGTCACCGGGTGGCCGTCCACCAGCAGCGCCTCCGGCTCCGCGGCACGCACCGCGGGGACGTCCTCCTCGGCGAGCCAGAGCGCGATGTCCAGCTCCCGTCGCGCACGGTCGAGGAGTTCGGCGTCGCGCCCCACCTTGACCACGAGGTCACCGGCCGCGAACACCGCGTTCTCACCCAGGGCGAGGAGCCGCGCGTCCTCCGCCCGGCCCGGCAGCACACCTGCCGCGGCCAGTACCTCGCGCGCCCTTGCCTCGTCCATCGCCGCCTCCGTGTCCTGTCGTGGTGCCGCCGGTGGCGTCGGATGTCCGCCACCCGTCGGCCAGTGTCGCATTCGCACAGGTCGGACCCCCTGCGTGGGCGGGCGATCGCGCAGCCGACGCGCAGGCCATGACGGGGCGGCCCACACCCCGGCCACGTAGGCCGTCAGCTGCGGACGATCAGACCCCGACCTTCTCGCCCTCCAGGGCCGGCGGCGGAGGCGGGGCCGCCGCCGGGGACGACTCGTCGTGGCTGAGGTCGGGCAGCCGGTGCAGCCACCTCGGCAGATACCAGTTGCGCTCGTCGAGCAGGGCCATCACGGCGGGGAGCAGAACGCCCCGGATGACCGTCGCGTCGATGAGCACGGCGGCGGCCAGGCCGACACCCATCTGCTTCATGGACTGCATGGACAGCGTGCCGAAGATCGCGAAGACGGCGACCATGATGACCGCGGCACTGGTCACGACGCCAGGGTCACCACACCGTGTTTGAAGGCTCCCCTCCCTGAAGGGAGGGGATTCTCCACCCTCCAGGGTTGAGCTGGGATTCACGGCTCAGGCTGCCGTCTGGGCCGGCGGCCCAGGCGCCGAGCCGGCGACCTGTCCGGTGATCGGCGCCTGCACCCCTTCGACCTTGCCGAGCGTGTCCGGACGCACCGTGTCGCGCAGCAGGGCCAGGCTCTTGCCCGCCTTGTCCAGATCGGAGCCGCCGACCAGCGGGACGGAGATCAGGGCCACGTTCTGCGCGCCGTGCAGCTTGATGTCGACCGGGCCGCGGGAGGCTCCCGAGCTGATCGCCTCCGCACGGAAGGCGGCCAGCGCGGACCGCACCTCGGCGGCGTTGATGTCGTTCGCCTTGACGACGACCTCGGCAGGCTCGGAGCCGCCGGGGGAAGGCCCGGCCTATGGTGGTGCGATGACGACGATGTATGCGGCGCTGCTGCGCGCGGTCAACGTGGGTGGCAAGAAGGTGCCGATGGCCGAGCTGCGCACCCTCATGGAGGGGCTCGGCCACGACCGCGTCCGTACGTATCTCCAGAGCGGCCAGGCCGTCTTCGCGAGCCGCGACACGGACGAGGATTCCCTCGCCGCGGAGCTTTCGAAGGCGATCGAGAAGCACTTCGGGTTCTCCGTGGGGGTCATCGTGCGCGACCACGCCTATCTGAAGGCGGTCGCCGAGGCCTGCCCGTTCCCGGCCGCCGAACTGGATGCCAAGCAGTTGCATGTCACGTACTTCTCCGTGCCGGTGGACGCGGCACGGTATGCGGAGATCGACCGGGCCGCCTTTCTGCCCGAGGAGTTCCGGCTCGGCGACCGGTCCCTGTACCTGCACGCGCCGATCGGACTCGGGCGTTCCAAGCTCGCCGAACATCTGTCCAGGCCCCGGCTGATCAAGGGGCTGACCGCCACCACGCGGAACTGGAACACGGTCGTCAAACTCGTCGAACTCACCGCCGCGGACAGCTGATCGACGATGTCGCTCGGGCCGGGGCAGGCGCCGGACGCCTGCGGCCCTTCGAACCTCCGGATCCCGCCCGGCCCTCCCCCGAGGGCGAGGCGCGCACACAGGAACAGTGGCAGGTGCGCGGCGACAAGGTGCGTCTGGAACCGCTGGAGGGTGCCGAGCGGGGCGGTGGCTCCTCCTGGCAGTCCCTCACCCGTGACACGGGCACGATCGAGGCCGACCACCTCAACGGCGAGATCGTTCTGCGCGGTCGGCTGCACAGCGTACCGACCCGCTGAACGAGCTGCTGCAACGGCTCGCCACCGCGTTCGCGCGTGAGCGGCGGCCGGCCGGACCGCTGCCGGTGGCGGAGCTGGTGCGATGCACGGATGTGGCGGCGGCCGCGGACAGGGCTGTCGCGTTTGTTCAAGAGGATCACGCTGCTCGTTCCTAGCGTGGAGGCATGAGCGATCCCTACAAGAACGTGTATCCCTCCATGGCCGAATGCGCGGCAGAGGCCGCCCGGGTGGCGCGTGGCGTCCGGGCGGGCCGGCTGTCCGAGCCCACCCACTGCCCCGCCTGGGACGTCCGTGCCCTGGTGAACCACTGGGTCCTCTACACCTCCCACGGTCTGGAGCACCGCGCCCTGCGCACATCGCTCTCCGAGGAGCTGACCGCACGCGACTTCACCGCCGACCCGGGCTGGGCGCAGGCGTACGCCGACCAGCTCGACCGCGCCGTCGCCGCCTGGGACGACCCGGCCGTGTGGGAGGGCGAGATCGACCTGGGCATGGCGAAGATGGGCGCGGCCGAGCTGGCTGGGATGATCGTCAAGGAGATGGCCGTGCACGGCTGGGACGTCGCGACGGCCACCGGTCAGGAGTACCGGATCTCGGAGGGCGCGGCGCGGCTGGTGCTGGACGTGGTCGAGACCCATGGTGACCTCTACCGGCAGTACGACGGCTTCGCGGAGCCGGTCGCCGTCGCCGACGACGCTCCCGTGTTCGAGCGTGCGCTGGCGGCTAGCGGACGGGATCCGCGGCAGCGGCCCATGGGCAGATTGGACCACTGATAATTCTCTCCATTGGACCGAGCTCCCGCGCCATTCGAGGCCTAACCTCGGCGGCATGACGAACGACGCGCCCCCTCGTATCGACTTCTGGTTCGACCCCGCCTGCCCCTTCGCCTGGATCACCTCCCGCTGGCTGCTGGAGGTCGAGCGTGAGCGCCCGCTCGACCTCCGCTTCCATGCGATGAGCCTGTACCTGCACAACCTCGGCAATGAACTCCCCGCTTGGTACCGGGAGTTGGTCGACAAGTCGATCGGCCCGGTGCGCGTCGCCGTGGCCGCGGCCGAACGGTACGGGGAGAAGGTGCTGCGGGACCTGTACACCGCCTTCGGCACCCGGATCCACGAGCGCGAGGCCGAGGACTTCGACGCGGTGATCGCCGAGTCGCTCGCCGAACTCGGGCTTGCGGCAGACCTCGCCGAGGCCGCCCATGACCCGTCCCACGACGAGGCCGTGCGCCGCAACCATGACTCCGGCGTCGAGCCCGATTCGGGTGGCTATGTGGGGACCCCCACGCTGCACGTCGACGGAGCGGTCTGGTTCGGGCCGGTGCTGCGCGCCATCCCGCGTGGAGCGCGGGCAGCCGAACTCTTCGACAGCTTCCGGGTGCTGGCCGCGCACCCCGACTTCTTCGAGCTCAAGCGGACCAGGACCGAAGGACTTCGCTTCGACTGAGACATCAAGAGCGCGGTCAGGGAGGTGACTACTGCTCGGTGCGGGCTGCACCATCACCGGCGACCGCGGCTGGGCCACAGAGGGCCTGTGTCAGTACGTCGAGGCCGGCACCTGCCCGTTCGCGTCCTGGACGAAGATGCCGGGCAACGTGTTGTTCGCGTACGGGCGGCGGGAGCGGTCTGCGGCTGTCCCCGGCCATGTCGCGGGGCGCTCGTCACACGTGGGCGCCCCGCGGGCGTTCCCTCACCAGCGGTGTCACCTCCCCCGGGTGCCGGGTGCCGGGTGCCGGGTGCCGGGTGCCGGGGAGCCGGCGGGAGCTCAGGCTCCGAGAGCCGTCAGCGACGGCAGTCGTGCCTGGTCGTACCGCTCCAGCACCAACCGGGCCACCTCCCGATCGGGGCCGAGTACCGCAGCCAGGACGTCCGCCTCGGCGGCGCCCCGGGCGATGCGGTCCGGCAGGAAGCCGGGTGCCAGGACGTACGGTGCCACGGCCACCCGTGCGCAGCCGGCCGCCCGCAGTTCGCGCACCGCGTCCTCGGTACGCGGAAGGGATGCGGAGGCGAACGCAGGCCGCACGGCGCACCAACCGGTGTGCCGCCACTCCCGCGCGATGTCAGCGATCACTGCGATCGCCTCCGGGTCGGTGGACCCCGCCGAGGCCAGCACGACCCCGGTGGAGGACTTGTCGGCGGGATCCAGCCCCGCCTCGTACAGACGCCGCTCAAGGGCGTGCAGCAGCAGGGGGGAGGGCCCCAGCACGTCCGCCTGCCGGATCTGCAGCCGGGGCGGCGCCTGCCTCAGGACCGCCGGGATGTCCGCCTTCGCATGGAACGCCCGGGTCAGCAGCAGGGGCAGCGCCACGACGTCCCGGACTCCCTCGGCCGCCAGGGACTCCAGCACGCCCTGTACGGAAGGGACGTTGAAGTCCAGGAAGCCGGTCTCCACCCGCAGCCCGGGGCGCAGCGAGCGTACCCGTCGGACGAGGGCGTGCACGGTCGCGGCATGCCGCGGATCGCGGCTGCCGTGGGCGATGACGAGGAGAACCGGCCGGTGCATGGGAGATCAGCTCCTGACGAGCAGGCCGCGGCTGCGCAGCACCCGCCGCTCCAGCGGGCTGAAGATCAGCAGGTCGACGGCGATACCGACGAACAGGATCATGATGACGGCCTCGAACACCATGGCCATGGAACTGGAGTTGCGGCCGTTCTCCAGCAACGCACCGAGGCCGATGCCCAGATCGGGGGAGGAGGCGATGATCTCCGCCGCCATCAGCGAGCGCCAGGAGAACGCCCAGCCCTGCTTCAGACCGGCCAGATAGCCCGGCAGGGCGGCCGGCATGACGATGTGCCAGGTGCCTCGCAGTCCCGACGCCCCCATGGTGCGGCCGGCCCGCAGGAACAGCGGCGGCACCTGATCGATGCCGGACACCAGGCCGTTGGCGATCGACGGGACGGCGCCGAGCAGGATGACCGCGTACATCATCGAGTTGTTCAGGCCGAGCCAGATCACGGCCGGCGGCACCCACGCCACCGACGGCAGCGACTGGAGGCCGGACAGGATCGGCCCGATGGCCGCGCGCACGACCTTCACCCGGGCCACCAGCAGGCCCAGCGGGGTACCGATGGCCAGCGCGAACAGGAAGCCCAGCAGACCGCGCGAGACGCTGGTCCAGATGTAGCCGAGCAGCTTGCCCTGCAGCCAGGCGTCCTCGACCTCGCCCCACACGCCGGCCGGAGAGGGCAGCTTGGCCGGGTCGTCGACGACCTTGAAGGAGATCAGTGCCTGCCAGATCACCAGGACGACCGCGACGGCCAGGACGGGCGGCAGGATCTTGCTGACGAAGGTCTGCCGGAACGGGGTTCGACCCGTGGCCGAGGACTCCAGGGCGTCGAGCCCGGCCTCCAGGCCGCCGAGACCCGGGCCGTCTTCGGCGGGGGCCTTCGCCGTCGTGGCGGTGGTCTCAGTGCTGGCCATGACGGCGGATCTCCCCACGTAGTACTTCGGTGATCTCGATGGACAACTCCGCCACCGGGGCGTCCTCGATCCGGCGCGGCTGCGGTATGTCCACCTTCCACTCGCGTGCCACCCGGCCTGGACGGGACGAGAGCAGCACGACCCGCTGTGCCAGCCGCACCGCCTCGCGCACGTTGTGCGTGACGAACAGCACGGACAGTCCGGTCTCCGCCCAGATACGGGTCAGCTCGTCGTGCAGCACGTCGCGCGTGATGGCGTCGAGCGCCGCGAACGGCTCGTCCATCAGCAGCAGCCGGCTGTCCTGTGCCAGGGCGCGGGCCATGGCGACCCGCTGGCGCATACCGCCGGAGAGCTCGTGCACCCGCTTGCGGTACGAGCCCTGGAGGCGGACGAGTTCGAGCAGCTCCTCGGTCCTGTCGCGGCGCTCGCTCTTGGGAACCCCGCCGAGCTTCAGGGCGAGTTCGATGTTCTTGCCCGCGGTCAGCCACGGGAACAGGGCGTGCTCCTGGAACATCAGGGCGGGGCGCCCGTCGGTCGTGATGCTGCCGGCGGTGGGCTTGTCGAGCCCCGCCACCAGGCTGAGCAGCGTCGACTTGCCGCAGCCCGACGCCCCGAGGAGGGTGACGAACTCTCCCGGTGCCACATCCAGGGTGATGTCGTCGAGGACGAGCTGCTGCCCGGCCGGACCGGCAAAGGACTTGGAGACATGCTCGATGCGGGCGGCGTGCTCCACCGACGCGGCGCCTTCGGCGGCCTTGGCGAGGACGGTTGCCATGGTCGTCACCTCCTGGGAACTCATCGGGATACGGACTCAACCGACGCCGAGACCGGCGTCGTCGACCGTGCTCTCGCCCTCGGACTCGAGCACCTTGTTCAGAAGCGTGAGGTCGTAGATGCCGTCCAGCTTCGGTTCCTTCAGCAGACCCGCCTTGACCGCGTGCTGCGCCTCGGTGGTCAGGCTGGAGGCCAGCGGGTCGTCGGTGATCCGGATGGCCTTCCATGCCGGGTCCAGGACGTCGGCGGGCAGGGCCTTGCCGGAGTCGATCGCCACCTGCTTGTTCGCCGCGGCCTTCGCCTCGTTTGGATGGGCGTTGATCCACTTGTTGGTCTCGACGGAGGCCTTCAGTACCGCCTCGACGGCCTTCGGGTGCTCCGTGAGGAACGTCTGCGACACGATGATGTTCGTGATCACGAACTTCTTGCCCGGCCACAGCGACGACTCGTCGAGCAGTACCTTGCCGCCCTCGGCGACCAGCTTGGACGCGGTCGGCTCCGGCACCCAGGCGCCGTCGACGGAACCGGACTTGAAGGCGTCCGGAGTGACCTTGTTGTCCATCCGGAGCACCGAGACGTCGCCCTTGCCGCTCTCCGCGTCGACCTTCCAGCCCTGGTCGGCAACCCAGTTGAGGAAGGCCACGTCCTGCGTGTTGCCGAGCTGAGGGGTCGCGATCTTCTTGCCCTTGACGTCCTCGAGGGACTTGATCTTCTTGGGGTCGACCACCAGCTTCACCCCACCGGACGCCGAACCGCCGATGATGCGCAGACTCTTGCCTCCGGACTGGGTGTAACCGTTCACCGCCGGGGAGGGCCCGATCCATCCGATGTCGATCGAGCCGGAGTTGAGGGCCTCGATCTCGGAGGGGCCTGCGTTGAAGATCTGGTACTTGGCCTGCGTGGCGCCGAGCGACTTCTGGAAGAAGCCCTTCTGGACACCGACGAGCGCCGTGGCGTGGGTCAGGTTGCCGAAGTACCCGATCTTCACGGAGTCGAGGCCGTCGATCTTCTCGGCGCCGGCCGCGATCTTCTGGGCGGACGAGTCGTTCTGGGCCTGGGACCCGTATCCACAGGCGGCGAGCGCGAGAAGGGGAAGAGCGGCGAGCACGGCCATGCCGCGGCGCAGGAAGGCGGTGGGGTTGCCCCCGGTCGAGCGAGGCCGGGAAAGGGGGAGGTCGGCAGGCACGGGAGGGATTCCTCTCGTCGGCCCGGCGGTCACGGTTTTTCAGGCCGTGGCCGGGAGTTCGGCAGGTTTTCGTCGCCTCTTCAGGGACGTGGGGCGGGGGGACGACAGGGCGCGCGAGCAGTGCGGGTATGTCATCGTGCACATCGCGCCACTCCGCCCTGCCCACTGCCGAGGGCGCCGCTGCCGACGCGGCCGCCTTCCTTCGCGAACGTCGAGTAGAAGCAGGTGGTGGACATGGTCAGAAGTCCCACCCGTCGTCGTCGGCCTCGTCCTTCACCGGCTCGGGCGCGGCGAACGACTCACCGACCATGCCCGCGGTGAGCGTGGTGCCGTCGGCCGGGTCGATCAGGATGAACGAGCCGGTGCGGCGGGAGTCCGCGTACGAGTCGACCGGCAGCGGTTCCGCGGTCCGGATCTTCACACGGCCGATGTCGTTGGCGACGAGCTGCCCCGGATGCGGGTGCAGGGACAGGTCGTCGAGCGTGAGCCGGGACGGGATGTCCTTGACGATCGCCTTGACCGTGCGCGTGCCGTGCTTGATCAGCACGCGGCGGCCGACGGTCAGCGCCTCGTCGGCGACATGGCAGACCGTCGCCTCGATGTCCTGCGTGGTCGCGGGCGCGTCCTTGCTCGGCACGATCAGGTCGCCGCGAGAGATGTCGATGTCGTCCTCCAGCAGGAGGGTCACCGACTGGGTGGTCCAGGCGACGTCGACCGGAACGCCCAGCAGATCGATGCCGGTGATCCGCGAGGTGCGGCCCGAAGGAAGTACGGTGACCGACTCCCCGACACGGAACGAACCGGCGGCGATCTGCCCGGCGTAGCCCCGGTAGTCGGGGTGCTCGGCGGACTGCGGCCGGATCACGTACTGCACCGGAAGCCGGGCGTGGCAGTGGCTCAGATCGTGGCTGACCGGGACCGTCTCCAGATGCTCCAGGACGGTGGGGCCGCCGTACCAGTCCATGTTCGCGGACGGTTCCACCACGTTGTCGCCGGCCAGCGCGGAGATCGGGATGGCGGTGACCTCCGGGACACCCAGCTCGGACGCGTACGCCGTGAACTCCTCGGCGATCGCGGCGAACACGGACTCCTGGTGGTCGACCAGGTCCATCTTGTTGACCGCGAGCGCCACATGGGGGACCCGGAGGAGCGCGGCGATGGCGGCGTGCCGACGGGTCTGCTCGACGACGCCGTTGCGGGCGTCGACGAGGATCACCGTCAGCTCGGCCGTGGAGGCACCCGTCACCATGTTGCGGGTGTACTGCACGTGGCCGGGCGTGTCGGCCAGGATGAACCGGCGCCGGGGCGTGGCGAAGTAGCGGTACGCCACGTCGATCGTGATGCCCTGCTCGCGCTCGGCCCGCAGGCCGTCCGTGAGCAGCGCGAGGTCCGGGGTGTCCTGGCCGCGGTTGCGCGAGGCGTGCTCCACGGCCTCCAGCTGGTCGACGAGGACCGACTTGGAGTCGTGCAACAGCCGGCCGACGAGCGTGGACTTGCCGTCGTCGACGGATCCGGCGGTGGCGAACCGCAGCAAGGTGGTGGCCGAGACGTCCTCGGTCGTCGTCGTAGTCATGCTAGAAGTACCCCTCGCGCTTGCGGTCTTCCATCGCGGCCTCGGAGAGCTTGTCGTCGGCGCGCGTGGCGCCGCGTTCGGTCAGCCGGGACGCGGCGATCTCGGCGATGACGGCGTCCAGCGTGGTCGCGTCGGAGTCGACGGCTCCCGTGCAGGACATGTCACCCACGGTCCGGTACCGGACGAGGCGCTTCTCGACGGTTTCCTCGTCCCTGGGCCCGCCCCACTCGCCCGCGGTCAGCCACATGCCGCCCCGCCGGAACACCTCGCGCTCGTGGGCGTAGTAGATCTCCGGCAGTTCGATGCCCTCGCGCGCGATGTACTGCCAGACGTCCAGCTCGGTCCAGTTGGACAGTGGGAACACGCGGACGTGCTCGCCGGGCGCGTGCCGCCCGTTGTACAGGTTCCACAGCTCCGGCCGCTGGCGGCGCGGGTCCCACTGCGAGAACTCGTCCCTCAGTGAGAACACCCGCTCCTTGGCGCGGGCCTTCTCCTCGTCGCGCCGTCCGCCGCCGAAGACCGCGTCGAACCGCCCCTCCTGGATCTTCTCGGTCAGCGGCAGCGTCTGCAGCGGATTGCGGGTGCCGTCCGGACGCTCCTTGAGGACACCGCGGTCGATGTAGTCCTGGACGGACGCGACATGCAGCCGCAGGGCGTGCCGGGCCACCGTACGATCGCGGTACTCGAGGACCTCGGGGAAGTTGTGCCCGGTGTCCACGTGCAGCAGCGTGAAGGGCACGGCCGCCGGGGCGAACGCCTTCAGCGCCAGGTGCAGCATGACGATGGAGTCCTTGCCGCCGGAGAAGAGGATCACCGGCCGCTCGAACTCACCCGCCACCTCGCGGAAGATGTGCACCGCCTCCGACTCCAGCGCGTCCAGGTGGCTCAGGGCGTACGGGCTGTCCGTGCCCTCCTCCGCCCTGGCGACAGTGGTCATGCCAGTCCCCTTTCGCTGAGCAGCGCGTACACCGCCGCCGCTGACTCCTGCACGGTCTGGTTCTGGGACTCGATCCGCAGATCGGGCGACTCGGGCTCCTCGTACGGATCGTCGACGCCCGTCAGGCCCCTCAGTTCGCCGGCGGCCTGCTTCGCGTACAGACCCTTCACATCACGTACGGCGCACACCTCGACCGGAGTCGCCACGTGCACCTCGATGTACGGCGCCCCGCTCTCCTGGTGCCGCTTGCGCACGGCCTCGCGGCTGTCCGCGTAGGGCGCGATCACCGGCACCAGCGTCTTGACGCCGTTGCGGGCGAGCAGATCGGCCAGAAAGCCGATGCGCTGCACGTTGGTGTGCCGGTCGGTGCGGCCGAAGCCGAGGCCCGCCGAGATGAACGTGCGGATCTCGTCGCCGTCGAGGACCTCGACGCGGTGGCCCTCGGCGCGCAGCCGGCCGGCCAGCTCGTGGGCGATGGTGGTCTTGCCGGCGCTCGGCAGACCCGTGAGCCAGACGGTGGCCCCGGTCGTCACGTATGTCTCCTGAATGTCCGTCATGGTCAGCCGTGCAGCCCGCACTCGGTCTTGGCCCGGCCCGCCCAGCGCCCGGCCCGTGCGTCCTCGCCCGCCAGGACCCGGCGGGTGCACGGGGCACAGCCCACGGAGGCGTAGCCGTCCATCAGCAGCGGGTTGGTCAGGACGCCGTGTTCGGCGACGTAGGCGTCCACGTCGTCCTGGGTCCAGCGGGCGATCGGCGAGATCTTGACCTTCTGCCGTCGTGCGTCCCAGCCGACGACCGGGGTGTTCGCCCGGGTCGGCGACTCGTCGCGGCGCAGTCCGGTCGCCCAGGCGTCGTAGCCCGTCAGACCCTCCTCCAACGGCTGCACCTTGCGCAGCTTGCAGCACAGGTCGGGGTCACGGTCGTGCAGCTTCGGGCCGTACTCCGTGTCCTGCTCGGCGACCGTCTGACGCGGAGTGAGGGTGATGACGCTGACGTCCATCACCGCCTCGACCGCGTCACGGGTGCCGATGGTCTCCGGGAAGTGGTAGCCGGTGTCGAGGAACACGACGTCGACGCCGGGCATCGCACGCGAGGCGAGGTGGGCGACCACCGCGTCCTCCATCGAAGAGGTCACGCAGAAGCGCGGGCCGAAGGTGTCGGCCGCCCACCGGAGGATCTCCGGCGCGGAGGCGTCCTCCAGGTCGCGGCCCGCCTGCTCGGCGAGCGCCTTGAGATCGTCGGTGCTCCGCTGTTCCTGAGGTGTCGTCATAGCGCGTCCCCTCCGCTGTCGGCTCGCCGGAGACTGTCTTCGTGAGGGGCGTCCGCCTCCGGAGCGCCGAATCCGGCGCTCCGTCGACTCACACCCCGGGCCAGCAGGCCCAGGAACTTCAGCTGGAAGGCGCGATTGCACGCTCGGCATTCCCACGCGCCTCCCCCGCTCTCGGCTCCGCTCGAGCGGGGGGACCCCCATCCCTGCTCACTCGGCCGCAGGTCCTCGTCGCCGCAGTAGGGGCAGTAGAAGGGCGCCGCTCGTTCACTCACGACAGAGCCTCCTCCGAAGCACGGGCCGCCCAGGTCGCGAACCGCTCGCCCTCCTCGCGCTCCGCCTGGTACCGCTTCAGGACGCGCTCGACGTAGTCCGCAAGCTCCTCCGAGGTGACCTTCAGACCGCGGACCTTGCGGCCGAATCCGGCCTCCAGGCCGAGTGCACCGCCCAAGTGCACCTGGAAGCCCTCGACCTGCTCGCCCTGGTCGTTCAGGACCAGTTGGCCCTTGAGACCGATGTCCGCCACCTGGATACGGGCGCAGGCGTTCGGGCAGCCGTTGATGTTGATGGTGATCGGCTCGTCGAAGTCCGGGATGCGGCGCTCCAGTTCGTCGATCAGCGCGGAACCGCGCGCCTTGGTCTCGACGATGGCGAGCTTGCAGTACTCGATGCCGGTGCAGGCCATGGTGCCGCGCCGGAACGGAGAGGGATGCACTGTGAGGTCGAGCGCCTCCAGGCCCTCGACGAGCGAGTCGATCCGGTTCTCCTCGACGTCCAGCACGATCATCTTCTGCTCGGCGGTGGTGCGGACCCGGCCCGACCCGTGTGTCTCGGCGAGCTCCGCGATCTTCGTCAGGATGGTGCCGTCGACGCGGCCGACTCGCGGGGCGAAGCCGACGTAGAAGCGGCCGTCCTTCTGCCGGTGCACGCCGACGTGGTCGCGCCAGCGCTCCACGGGCTGGGCGGGCGCCGGGCCGTCGATCAGCTTCCGCTGGAGGTACTCGTCCTCCAGCACCTGGCGGAACTTCTCCGCGCCCCAGTCGCCGACGAGGAACTTCAGCCGGGCACGGGTGCGCAGCCGCCGGTAGCCGTAGTCACGGAAGATCGAGATGACGCCTTCGAAGACGTCGGGGACCTCGTCCAGTGGCACCCAGGCGCCGAGCCGCTGTCCGATCTTCGGATTGGTGGACAGACCACCGCCGACCCACAGGTCGAATCCGGGGCCGTGCTCCGGGTGGACGACACCCACGAAGGCGACGTCATTGATCTCGTGCGCCACGTCGAGCAGCGGCGATCCCGAGATCGCGGTCTTGAACTTGCGCGGCAGGTTCGAGAACGCCGGGTTGCCGATGACCCGGCGGTGGATCTCCTCGATGGCCGGTGTGCCGTCGATGATCTCGTCCTCGGCGATGCCGGCGACAGGCGAACCGAGGATGACGCGGGGGGTGTCACCGCAGGCTTCGGTCGTCGACAGTCCGACGGACTCCAGGCGGTTCCAGATCTCGGGCACGTCCTCGATCCGGATCCAGTGGTACTGGACGTTCTGCCGGTCGGTGAGGTCGGCGGTGCCGCGCGCGAACTCCTGCGAGATCTCGCCGATGGTCCGCAGCTGGCGCGTGGTCAGACGGCCGCCGTCGATGCGCACGCGCAGCATGAAGTACGTGTCGTCCAGCTCCTCCGGCTCGAGGATCGCGGTCTTGCCGCCGTCGATCCCCGGCTTGCGCTGGGTGTACAGGCCCCACCAGCGCATCCGGCCGCGCAGGTCGTTGGGGTCGATGGAGTCGAAGCCTCGTTTGGAGTAGATCGTCTCAATGCGTGTCCGGACGTTGAGACCGTCGTCGTCCTTCTTGAACTGTTCGTTGCCGTTGAGCGGGGTGAAGTGACCCACGGCCCACTGGCCCTCGCCACGGTGACGGCTCACCTTGCGGCGGGGCGTGGCGGGGTTCTGCGGGGTGGCAGCCATGGTGGGTACGTCCTTCGGGACAGCGACAGGTCGGGTCGGCGCGCAGCGCCGTCGATGAGGGGTGGCGGGTGGGAGGCTCTGGCCTGCACATACGGGTACGTGGCAAGCGCGCGCGTCCTTGCGCGAGGCGGGAGGAGAAAAGAAAACCGGTACTGACTTGAGGCCGTCAGCTCGCCGGACAGATGGCGCTGGACATGCGGCCGAGATCGACGTGCCGTCGACTCACCAAGGCGATTCCAGTCCCAGACATGACGGAAGCGTGTCACGGCGCTCTGGACGCAGTCCAGCTTTGTCCGTCATGCGGACACCCCTGTCCCGGAGTGCAAGACAAGGGCGTTGTCGGTCACACGGCCGCGGCATGCCGTGTCAACGCAGGTCAGACGCGGTACGCCCCAGGCCAGGGTCCCGGCGTGGGTACCTCCGGCTCCTCCTCGACCTTGGTGTCGAAGAGCTTGAAGCCCCGGCGCAGGTAGTTGTCCATCGCGTGTTCGCCGTCCTTGCTGCAGGTGTGCAGCCATACCCGCTTCGACGGCGCCAGCCCCGGCCAGCGGTCCGCGAGGTCCCAGGCGCGGGCAGCGCCGAGGGACAGCAGGTGCCCGCCGATCCGCCGGCCCCGGAACGCCGGAACGAGGCCGAAGTAGACGATCTCCACGGCACCCTCGTCCTGCGCCTCCAGCTCCACGTACCCCGCGGGCGTCCCCCGGTCGTAGGCGACCCAGGTCTCCACACCCCGCCGGGTCAGGTGCTCCTGCCACTGCGCGTACGTCCAGCCGAGCCGGTCGACCCAGAGGATGTCCCCACCGACCGACGCGTACAGAAAGCGGCTGAACTCGGGCGACGGCACCTCCGCGCGGACGATGCGGACATCGCCCTCGGGGGGTGTCGCGGGCAGCATGTCCGCCGGGGACGTCTGCTCCAGGGACCACGTGGTCACGGTGAGGGGACTCATGCCGCCAGGGAATCATGGCGGTGAGCGGTACGACAAAAGGGTCCCCGGTCCCCGGTCCCCGGTCCGCTGTCCTATTCCAGCGCGTCGTCCACGGAGTCCAGCGGCACCGCGTACAGCACCCGGCCGTTGACCGGGCCGGGCACGGGGCCGGCGCGGCCGCCGGTGGCGCCCTCGGTCAGCGTCCACAGCTCACCGGTCTCCGGCCAGTACGACAGGGACGCGGTATGGCGGCCCCAGCAGGCGCGGCTCTCGTCGGCCGAGCACGTGGCGGCCGTGGCTCCGGAGGTGTTCTGTCGCCAGAGTGTGCCGTGCCGCCCGTCGACCGCGGGTGCGCCGTCGACGTACCAGGCGGCCCGCGCCGCCCTGCCGTGCCGGTACGACAGCACGCCCTGCACGTCGGCCGCGTCCGTCCGGTAGGCCTCGCTCGCCCGGACGTCGCGAAGCCCGTCCGCGGAGAGCAGGCCGAGGCGGCCGGGCACGGTGCTGAACGGATAGCGCCACACACGGGCGGGAGAGTCGGTGCTTCCGGGACGGAACCGCTCGGCCGCCACCAGGCTGGCCGGGACCGAGGTGCGGTCGAGCGAAAGGGCCCAGAAACAGGGCACCCCGTGGTCGTCGGCCCTCGAACAGGAGCCGCCGGTCAAACGATAGGAACCGACGCTGGGCAGCACGTACTGGTAGCCGTGTGCGGCGTAGCCGCCGTGCACCCGGCCGATCGCGGGGCTGTCGACATTCGCCTTCAGGATGTGGTGCAGGTCGAAGACCCGCAGGGAGCCGCGGTCGGTGACGAAGAGCTTGTCCTCGTACCAGACCATCCCGGACAGTCTGGTGCGGACGGCGGTGAAGTCCTTGCCGTCGGAGCGCGGGGTGACGAGGAGCACCCAGCGGTAGGCGAGACGGGCCGGGTCGTCCGCGTCGATGAAGGCGATCCGGGCGAGACCCCGGTCCCCGGCGCGCTGGACGGAGCCGCCGCCACCGTGCGTCCAGCCCGACAGGATGACGCGGTCGGCGCCCCAGCGGCCGCTGTCCTGGGCGTCCCCGGAGGTGGTGACGGAGCGGGGCACCCAGTCGCCGGCCGTCGCGTCGTCGTGCGCCCAGCAGTACGCGCGCATGGCGGTGGGCTTCACGGGCAGTGCGGCGGTCTCGGCGGTGTCGCACGCGTTCCGGTCGCGCATGGTCCGGTCGGCGGAGGCGAGAACGCCGTGAACGTCGACACCGCCCCCCATGGCACGGGTCAGTCTGTCGAGTGTTCTGCGATCGGTGAGGTCCTCATGGAGGCGCAGCTTCGCGGTCTCGGTCGCGGCGGTGACGCGTGTCAGCCCCCCTGGGCTGTCCCCGCCCGCGGCCTGAGAGGTGCTGATCAGCGTGGCTGCGGCGGTGAGCGCCAGAGCGGTCCCGGCCAGCGTGGCGCGCAGGGCGCGCCCCCGGCGTTTGCGGCGGTGCCTGCCACGGTGCTGCATACAAACCTCCCGGCGTAGGCCAACTGCGCCTCATGGTCCGGTCATTGACGCGAGGAGCGGGTGGGGTGGCCTGTGCAAGGGATGCTACGGCAGACGGACGCGACGGCGGCCGAAGACCCGGGAAATGCCGTGTCATTCCCATCGGCGGGGCTGAAGGCCGGGGTGGGGGACGAGCGGGAGTGCGAGCCGAGGGCCACCCGGCGGGCCGGGGGACGGCTCTTCCCCGGCACCGCCCGGGAAGGCGTCCCGTGCCCGCAGCACCGCGGGCGCCACCGAGTGCGGCAGCAGGTCGCAGGGGTCGGCGGGGACCAGCAACTCCACCTCCGCCGCATCGCAGAAACGATACGGCCGGTGTTCCAGGAATGCCCCCAGGTACCTCCGCACCCGGGACATCTCCGCGCGGACCGTGACCGTGCGGGCCGGGTCCCCGAACATGTCGGAGGCCAGTGCCGCAGCCGTGCGGCCCGGGCGGTGCAGGGCCAGCAGGTAGAGCAACTCCGCGTGCCGGGGGCTGAGTTCATGGGTCCAGGAGCCCGTGTCGCCCGACACCGTCACGGACCAGCGGCGCGGATGCGCGACGTCCACGACGACCCGTGTGGTGTGCGTCGGTGCCGGCGCGTCCGCGATGCGGATCAGCCAGCCGCCGGGCAGTGGCTCCACCGTGCAGGGGCCCAGCGCGGGCAGCAGAGTCAGGCCGGGCGGGAGCGACGCGGGCAGGGCGACGCGTCCGGTGTACGGCATCCCGGTCACCGCAGCCGTCCAGCCGTCCGTGTCGATGGCCAGTGCCCGGCCGCCGAGCTTGGCCAGCAGCGGCGCCGCCACCGCACGCAGCCTCTCCAGCGAGTTCAGATGCAGCTCCCGCAGCCGTGCCTCCGCGAGTTTGGCCACGGCGTCCACCCAGGCGAGCGTTGCCGGGTGCATCGTCTCCAGCGGGCCGCTGAGGTCCACGACCCCGAGCAGCCGGCCGTCGCGCGGATCCGTGATCGGAGCGCCCGCGCAGGTCCAGGTGGCGAGAGAACGTAGGAAGTGCTCCGACGCGAAGACCTGCACGGGTCGCCGGGTCACCGCCGCAGTGCCCACGCCATTGGTGCCGACGGCCCCTTCGCCCCAGTCCGCGCCCGGCTCGAAGCCCATTCCGTCCGCCTTGCGCAGCACCGGCGAGGAGCCCTCGCGCCACAGGACCCGCCCGTCCGCGTCCGCGACGACCATGATGTGCTGCGCGACGTCTGCGACCGACAGCAGACCCTCGCGCAGGACCGGCAGCACGTGCCGCAGCGGTGAGTCCTGACGGCGCCGCTCGATCTCGTCGCGGCCCAGCAGCTCGGCCCGGAAGTCGTGGTCCGGGTCGACGCCGCTGCGCAGCATCCGCCCCCACGACGCCTCGATCACCGGGCGCGGCGGGACCGGAGCGCGTTGTCCCGCGAGCGTCGCGTTGCGTACGTCATTGAGGACGCGCGCCGCCTGCGCGGCATCTCGAGCGGCGAGCCGCGTGACGTCTTGCCCGTCCGAGTGCGCCACTGGAACCTCCCCCAAGGCGTGGCTGTCCGTTTTGGCTCGGTGCCGGTCAGCCTTTTCCGGACACGAAAACTCCGGACCGGTGTTGACGGTTGTTCTCATTTTGCCGTCTGCCCGCCACGGAGGGGCGCACTCCGGCAACAGCGAGAAGCAAGTTGCAACCTCTTGCAACCCTGGCGGACGGCCCACCGGTCATCGAAACTTGTGCAACGCCGCTCCGGCGGCGTCCGTGCTCCTTGAGGGGGCCAGAACAAGCGGGGGTGGTGCCGTGTCGGCGCAGCACCACCCCCGCGATACGCGCCTGGGGGGACGCGCGAGACGTCACGGGCTGGGGGGAGCCCGTGACGTACGGACCGGGAGCAGCCGCGACGCCTTTGCGCGGCCGGCCAGGCCGTCGCGTCGTACGGCCGGAAGTCGTCAGGCGACGGGCCTCGCCCGCTCCACCACGGTGGCCAGATTCAGGCCGTGCGGCAGGGTGCCGAAGGCCGAACCCCAGTCGCCGCCGAGCCGGGAGGCGCAGAAGGCGTCTGCGACCTCCGGCGGCGCGTAGCGCACGAGAAGGGATCCCTGGAGCACCAGCGCGATCCGTTCGACCACGCGGCGTGCCCGCGCCTCGACGCTCTCCAGGTCGGCAAGTTCGGTGAGCAGATTCTTGATCGCGCCGTCCAGACGGTGGTCCGCGCCGCGCGCCCGGCCCACCTCCTGGAGGTAGGCGTCGAGCGCCTGCGGTTCGCGCTGGAGCGCACGCAGCACGTCGAGCGCCTGGACGTTGCCCGCCCCCTCCCAGACGGAGTTGAGCGGAGACTCGCGCAGCAGCCGCGGCATGCCCGACTCCTCGACGTACCCGTTGCCGCCGAGGCACTCCGACGCCTCCGCCACCAGCGGGGTGCACCGCTTGGTCACCCAGTACTTCGCGGCAGGCACCGCGAGCCTGAGAAGCGCGCGCTCCTGCTCGCTCCCGTCGTCGTACGCCGCCGCGAGCCGCAGCCCGAGGGTCGTCGCCGCCTCCGACTCCAGAGCCAGGTCCGCGAGCACATTGCGCATCAGGGGCTTGTCGACGAGCTTGCCGCCGAAGGCCTCACGGTAGGTGGAGTGGTGGATCGCCTGCGCCACCGCCTGCCGCATCAGCGACGCCGAGCCGAGAACGCAGTCGAGGCGGGTGGCCGCCACCATCTCGATGATGGTGCGCACCCCGCGCCCCTCGTCGCCGACCCGGCGCGCCCAGGTGCCGTCGAACTCGACCTCGCTGGATGCGTTGGACCGGTTGCCGAGCTTGTCCTTGAGCCGCTGGATGAGGAAGACGTTGCGGCTGCCGTCCTCCAGCACGCGCGGAACGAGGAAACAGGTCAGCCCTCCCGGCGCCTGCGCGAGCACCAGGAACGCGTCCGACATGGGCGCCGAGCAGAACCACTTGTGACCCGTCAGCTCGTAGGTCCCGTCCTCGGCGAGCGGCCGGGCCGTGGTCGTGTTGGCGCGTACGTCGCTGCCGCCCTGCTTTTCCGTCATGCCCATGCCGAAGATGACACCGGCCTTCTCCGCGGCGGGGCGCAGACCCGCGTCATAGACCATGGAGGTCAGCCGCGGCTCCCACTCGGCGGCCAGCGCTGGGTCCGTGCGCAGGGCGGGGACGGCGGCATGGGTCATCGACAGCGGACAGCCGTTGCCCGCCTCGGCCTGTGTCCAGAGGACGAACCCGGCGGCCCGGCGCACATGCCCGCCCGGCCGCGACCAGGCCGCGGTCAGGCCCGCGGCGACGCCCTTGCCGAGCAGCCGGTGCCAGGACGGATGGAACTCGACCTCGTCGATGCGGTTCCCGTAGCGGTCGTGGGTCCGCAGCCTGGGCGGGTACTCGTTGGCCTGCGCCCCCCACTCCTGTACCTGGGCGGAACCGACGCTCCGCCCCAGCCCGGAGAGTTCGTCGAGGGCCTCGTCGAGGAGCGCGGGGTCGAGATGCCGCTCGACGGCCTCCACGAGGGCGCGGTCGGCGGTGAAGACGTCGTATCCGACCAGCGGCGGAGCCTGGTTGGTCACGGTGTGCGTGGTCGCTGCCATGAGCCGAACTTACCCTTCGGTACGCCGCCGGTCACCCGTCTCGCCGTGGAGCGCGTCACATGCTTCGGGGCCCGCCCCACCAGGATATGAGTCTGGGCACCGGCGACGGATACCGTTGAGGCGTGCAGTCAGCAGCAAGAGAGAACCCCAAACAACTCCCCAGCCGTCTCCACCGGGCGCGTGCCCTCTACCGGAACGTCTCCAAGCGCAGGACCGCCTGGCTGTTGCTGAAGGAGACGGTCAACTCGTGCCTGGAGTACCGGATCCTCGGGCTCGCGGCCGAGGCGGCGTTCTTCACGCTGCTGTCCGTGCCGCCGCTGCTGCTGAGCCTCATCGGGCTGCTGGGCTACGTCGACGCCTGGACCGGTGCCGACACCATCCAGAGCGTGGAGAAGAACCTGCTGGAGGCCTCGCGCACCGTCCTGTCCGACAAGGGTGTCACGCAGATCGCCCAGCCGATCCTGCACGACGTGATGAGGGGCGGCCGTCCCGACGTCATCTCCATCGGCTTCCTGTTCGCCCTGTGGTCGGGGTCGCGGGCCGTGAACGTCTTCATCGACACGATCACGGTGATGTACGGGCTCGACGGCACCCGCGGCATCGTCAAGACCCGGCTGCTCTCCTTCGTCCTCTTCATCGTCGCGCTGCTGATCGGCTCGGTCGCCCTGCCGCTGATGGTGGCGGGTCCCGACGCGGTGGTGAACATCGTCCCCTGGTCGACGACGGTGGTGCAGGTGCTGTACTGGCCGGTGGTCATCGTCCTGTCGATCGTGTTCCTGACGACGCTGTACCACGTGTCCGTGCCCGTCCGGTCCCCCTGGGTGGAGGACGTGCCCGGGGCCCTGGTGGCCCTGGCCATGTGGGTGCTCGGATCCTTTCTGCTGCGCATCTATCTGACCCACACCATCGAGGGACCGACGATCTACGGTTCACTGGCCGCGCCCGTGGCCGTGCTGCTGTGGATCGGCGTGTCCGCCTTCGCGGTGCTGGTGGGAGCGGCCGTCAACGCGGCGATCGACCGGGAGTGGCCGGCGGCGGCCACGGCGGCGGCCCGCGCGGCCAACGAGCGGCTGCGTCACGAGCAGGCCGCGGAGTACGTGGCCCGCGCGGCGGCGCGAGCCGCGGACCCCGAGGACCCCGACATGCCGTCGGAGTTCCCGGAGCGCTGGTCGCGCTTCCTGCCCCCGGAGGACGTCACCTCACGTCTGCGGACGCATGTGCGCAGCCCGCACCAGTCGCCGCACAAGGAGGGGGAGCCGGGGGAGTGAGCGGCGGTCACGCCGTCCGCACCCCGGTCTCCGCGGTCTCGGTGACCGCCTGCCGGTCCCTTCGCCCCCGGCACCGCCGTCGCGAAGGAGGCCGGCGCCCGCGCCCGACGGCCGGTGCGTCGTGCGCGCATCCGCCGACGACTGCCACCGCCCGTGGGGCGGCGAGAGGCGAGTGACCCTCAGCCCGGGCCGAGCCGCGACGCCTCACCGTGGCCGTCATCCGGCTCCGCACCCGGAGGGCGAAGCGCTTCATCGACCACCTTGCGCCGTGGCGACTTGTCCCCGGCGACCAACCCTGCGGCACGAGCCAGCTCGGCCCTCAGCTGGTCGAACGCCAACGCCCCTGACAGTTCTCGCAACCTGCGACTCCTGCTCATACAACCTCAACGCTCCGGCGCGCCCGGCCGTCACCGGAGTGCCGCCGAATGGAGTACGCCGCCGTGGACGCCGCCGCCCCGCGGTGCCAGCCGCAACAGTCCGTACAACGCGGCCTTCATGCCGTGCCGCTCGGGCCACCGACTGACCCGCACCCCGCGTGGGACGTTCCCTGGAAGAGTGACACCGTTGCGCATCGACGTGCATGCTCGTCTGCGGGCCACAGAGCACCCCCGACCGCCTCGAACGACCGGGGAGGGCCGACACGGCCCCCGCTCGGCCTGCCGGGGTCGTGACGGGCCGTTCCGGCCGGGCCCGGGTGCCCGGCCGGAACGGCTGGGCCTCGCCGGGCGGTTAGGCTCGGGGCCGTGACCTTCCGCGTTCTCGTGTACACCCGCACCACCGGCTACCGGCACGACTCCATCCCCGCCGCCGTCGCCGCCGTACGCAACCTCGGGACGGTCCATGGGTTCGAGGTCGACGCCACCGAGGACCCCGTCGCCTTCGAGGCGCCCCTGGACGCCTACGCGGTGGCCGTCTTCCTGTCCACCAGCGGCGAGGTACTGACCCCGCGGGGCCGCACCCGGCTCGAGGCCCATCTGCGCGGAGGCGGCGGTTTTGTCGGCGTACACGCGGCCGCCTGCACCGAGTACGACTGGCCCTACTACGGCGGGATGCTGGGCGCCCGGTTCGCGCGGCACCCCCAGTACCAGCCGGGGAAGGCGGTCGTCGAGGACCGTGAGCATCCGGCGACCCGGCACCTGCCCGCCGTCTGGGAGTTCACGGACGAGTGGTACGACTTCCGGGCGAGCCCCCGTGGCTCGGTGCGCGTGCTCGCCTCCGCCGACGAATCCTCCTACGGGGGAGGCGGAATGGGCGACGACCACCCGCTGGTGTGGTGCCACGAGCACGATGGCGGACGGGTGTTCTACACGGCGCTCGGACACGCGTCCGAGGCGTACGCGGATCCCGACTTCCGCGCCCATCTCCTCGGCGGTATCCGCTGGGCGGCCCGGGTCCAGTAGCGGGGCGCGGCCGTCCACGTACGCCCCCCGGGCGCGTCGAGAGCTCGGTCCGCGCTGCCTCCGGCCGTCGTGCGGGGCGGTCTCCACCGGGACGGCCCTTCTCACGGACCGTGGACCGGAACACGCGGGTGCCCGTCCGTCGGGCGGTCCGGCGGTCGGGGAAAGTGATGTGATGCGGTGAAACGGGCAGTCCTGGCGTGGGAGGAGATGACCACATGGAGCGTGCGGACGAGGTGGCCGTGAATCCGGTGAGCCCGGCGGATCCCGTGGTTCGCACTCCCTACGGAGCGGTGCGGGGCCGGTACGAGCAAGGGGCCGCCGTCTTCCGTGGAATCCCCTTCGCCGCCCCGCCCTTCGGCCCGAACCGCTTCCGCCCGCCCGTCCCGCCCGAGCCCTGGGACGGGGTGCGGGACGCGGGCGCGTTCGGGCCGACGCCGCCGAAGCCGCCGTACTCCGAGGCCTTCGCGCGCTATCTGTCCGACCCGGTGGTCGCCGGGGACGACTGCCTCAATCTGAACGTGTGGACTCCGGCGCCCGACCCCGGCGCCCGGCTCCCGGTGATGGTCTGGATCCACGGTGGCGCCCTGACCCGCGGTTCCTCCGCCGTCCCCGTCTATGACGGCAGCGCCTTTGCCCGCGACGGAGTCGTCCTCGTCTCCTTCAACTACCGCCTGGGTGTCGAGGGTTACGGCCTGTTCCCGGATGCCCCGGCCAACCCGGGGCTGCGCGACCAGCTGGCGGCGCTGGAGTGGGTGCACGAGGTCGTCGCCGCGTTCGGCGGCGACCCGGACCGGGTGACCGTCTTCGGCGAGTCCGCGGGCGCCATCAGCATCGGCGCCCTGCTGGCCAGTCCACGCGCCCGGGGGCTGTTCCGGCGGGCGGTGCTGCAGAGCGGGCCGCCGGAGTCCACGGACCGGGACAGGGTGCGGCGTCTGGTACGGCGCATGGCCACGAGGCTGAAGGTGCCGGCGACGGCGGCCGCGTTCGCCGGGGTGGACCGCACGGTGCTGGCCGATGTCCAGGCGGAGGTGGGCCGCCGGGCCAGCCCGATCCTCGGGGGGCCCGCCTTCGGGATCGTCGTCGACGGCGACCTGGTGCCCCGTGATCCGCTGGAGGCGCTGCTCGACGGCATCGCCGGGGACATCCCGCTGCTGCTGGGCTGGACCAGCGAGGAGCACCGGCTGTGGCTCGCGCCCACCGGGTTGGTCGAGCGCATCGACCGGTTGGGCGCGGTCGCCATGGCCGGTGCGATGGCCCGCTGCCACTGCGGACCCGACGTCCCCCGCGGCTATCGCAACGCCCGCCCGGGCGACCCCATCTCCGACCTGGTGGGCCAGCTGGTGACGGACTATCTGCTCCGCCGTCCCCTGCACCGTCTTGCCGACTCCCGGGTGGGCGGCGGCCGCGCCTCTTCCCACGTCTACGAGTTCGCCTGGCGGTCGGGGCTCGCCGGCCTCGGCGCCTGCCACGCCCTGGAGCTGGGATTCGTCTTCGACAGTGCGGGGGTTCCCGAAGCCGAGAAACTGGCCGGCCCTGACGCGCCTCGCGAACTCGCCCGCGAGATGCACGGCGCGTGGGTGCGCTTCGCGACGGACGGCGAGCCGGGCTGGCCGGCCTGGGACACCACCCATCCGGTGCGGATCTTCGGTGGCGACGGTGACCCGGTCGTACAAGGACCCCGCGACACCGAGATGGAACTGTGGGGCACCGCGTCCACCCCGCCGCAGTCCGCCCCGGTCTCCGGTGCGGGGAACGGGTCACGGCTGCGGGGGGCGCCGCTGGCGGCGGTACGGCGGCTGCGCAGGCCCGGGGGTGTGCGCCGCAGCGACGTGGAGTGAACCGCAGGGCCACCCGCCCGGACCGTCGCGGCCGATGTGCTCAGCCGGACGCCGAGGAGGCTCTCAGCGTCTGCGCCACGGAGGTGATCGCTGCGGGACCCACCCGGCAGCATCCGCCGATCAGCCGGGCCCCGGCGGCGGCCCACGTGGTGACCCGGCTCGCGGCGAACGTGGTGCGGCCGTCCCAGGCGCGGGCCCGGGCGTCCCAGGACTCACCACTGTTGGGATAGACCACCACCGGCTTGCCCGTCACGCGCGCGGCCGTCTCGACCGCCGCGTCCACGTCCTGGGGTGCGCAGCAGTTGACGCCCACCGCGATCACCTCGTCCGCGTCGGCGGCCAGGGCGAACGCGTCCTCCAGCGGCTGTCCGGCGCGCGTACGGTCGCCGGAGACGGTGTACGACAGCCAGGCGGGCACGCCGAGCCCGCGCACCGCCCGCAGCAGGGCCGCCGCCTCGTCCGCGTCGGGGACGGTCTCCAGGGCCAGCACGTCGGGGCCGGCCGCCGCCAGCACCTCGAGGCGAGGCCGGTGGAAGGCCTCCAGCTCGGCGACCGTGAGGCCGTAGCGGCCCCGGTACTCGGAGCCGTCGGCGAGCCTCGCCCCGTACGGTCCGACGGACGCCGCCACCCACAGCGGTCGCAGGATGCCCTCGGCGTGCGCCCGCTCGGCCGCCTCACGGGCCAGGTCCACGCTCAGTGCGAGCAGCCCGGCCGCCCGCTCGCGACCGATGCCGCGTTCCGCGAAGCCCTCGAACGTCGCCTGGTAGCTGGAGGTGATCGCCACGTCCGCGCCCGCCTCGAAGTACGTCAGGTGCGCATCGGTGATCGCCTCCGGCCGCTCCCCGAGCAGCCGCGCCGACCACAGTGCGTCGCCCAGATCGTGTCCCGCCCACTCGAGCTGGTTCGACATGCCGCCGTCCAGGACGAGTGTTCCGGCGGCCAGGGCTTCGGCGAGAGGGGGACGGGTCTTGCCGGTCATGCCATGACGCTAGTCGAAGGGCGGACGTCCGGCGCTGTGGGCGCCAGACCGGCCCTGCCCCGCGGGGTGATGTCCGGCCGGCCCGACGGTCACGATCCACCTCCGTGACGGGAGGCGATACAGCGCACACACGTCCGTCGACGGCGCGACGGTGTACACGGGTCTGGTGCGCGACGCGCTGGTGGCGCAAGATCTGATACGAGGGTTTTCCACGTCGAGACGGCCCTCTCGCCGGGGCGAGCGCACCAGGATCGTGACCCCCGCCCAGAGCGCCTGGGGCGTCCCGACCGGAACCGGGGCGCCCCAGGTCCGCGCCGTCAGGGACCATCGCAACATTTCGGCGGGCACCGAAGAGGCGGGCCGTTACGGTGGGGCCCCGTCGTACGACGACGTGCAGGTCCTGGCTCAGTCACGCCCGGGTACGGGGGCTTGAAGGAGCAGCGCGGGATCGCTGCCGGGTGCGTCGGGACACGGGTCAGTCGTCGCTCCGCTTCCTCTCGCGGGGCCAGTGCTCCAGGGCCACGTGCAGGGCGTCGACGGCCTTGGCCCAGGAGGCCTCCACGTCCCGGGGCGCGCCGAAGGCGCCGGTGGCCTCGAGAACGCAGTAGCCGTGGAAAGTGCTGCGCAACAGGCGTACGGCGTCGGTGAGATCGGGTTCGTCGAGTCCGTAGGCGCGCAGCATGCCGTAGGTGATCTCCGCGGTGCGGCGCATGGCGGGGGAGTCCGTGACGAGCGACCGGCCGATGCGGATCTGTGTGGCCGCGTACCGCCCGGGGTACCGGCGCGCGTACTCCCGGTAGGTGCCGGCGAAGGCCGTCAGCGCGTCCTTGCCTGCCCTCCCGGCGACCGCGGCGGCGATATGGTCGATCATCTCGCCGCCGGCGAACAGGGCGAGCCGGGTGCGCAGGTCCTGCAGATTCCTGATGTGCGAGTACAGGCTCGCGTCCTTGACCCCGAAGCGCCGTGCCAGTGCGGACAAGGTGACGTTGTCGTAGCCGACCTCGTCCGCGAGGTCGGCGGCGGCCGTGATCAGTCGCTGCGCGTTGAGACCGGCACGGACCATGGACCGCCTTCCCCGCGAACCTGGAGCTCCTTGGGAAAAGGCTAGTACGCACGGTCCACGTCAGTGGCGGCTTGGCCTCCGCGAGGCGAACCCGAGGAACTCCGACCAGACGGCGGGGGAGAGGGCGAGCCGGGGGCCGGTGGTGTTCTTGGAGTCGCGGACGTGGACGGCGGTGGGGCCGAGGGCCACTTCCACGCAGTCGCCAGAGCTGTCGCCGCTGTAACTGCTCTTGAACCAAGCCAGTTCGGTGGGGCTCATAACGCTCCTCGCATCCGTTCCAGCAGGCTTCTCGTGTCGTCCGGCGTGAGAGCCTGTGAGCGCAGTTTCGCATAGCGCATGTGGAGCACACTGATCGTTTTCGGGTTGGTCACGAGTTGGCCGCTCTCCTGGCCTTCGCAATACCCGAACCACTCGTTCTCGGCCGTCTCCAGGAGCTGGACGGGGCCATTGAGTCCCGCGTGGACATCGCGGTCCAGCGGCATCAACTGCACTTCCACATTGCGGAGTTCCGACGCCCTCAGGATTCGATCGATCAGCTCGCGGGTGACATCGGGCCCGCCGGTGCGCCGCTTGACGATGTGCTCCTCGACAATGAAGCTGAACGCCGTTTTGGGCCGCCCGGTGAGCAGGGACTGCCGCTCCAAACGGGCGGTGATCATCGCCTCGATCTGGGAGTCCGTGAGCAGTGGCAGTCGCTCACTGAACAACCTTCGCGCATACGCCTCCGTCTGCAACAACCCCGGCACCAACCGGCTCTCGAAGGTGTACAGGCTGATCGCCTGCTCCTCCAGTTCCGCCCACTGCCGGAACCAGGACGCCAGTCCCTTCTCCCGCCCCACGTGCTTGTACGCCCCCTTGA